>NZ_JBYSXD010000001.1:177006-251163 GCF_058781865.1 Arthrobacter sp. FW306-1B-F12A | reverse complement strand
GGCCGGGAATGGGACGAGCTGCTGGCCCGCGACACCGACGGGTCCCTGGTGAAAATCATGAACGAAACCGTCGACGGGGACTACCAGACCTACAAGGCCGAATCCGGCGGGTTCGTCCGCGAACACTTCTTCGGGAAAACCCCGGCCACCAAGGACATGGTCGCGGACCTGGACGACAACCAGATCTGGAACCTCAAACGCGGCGGCCACGACTACCGCAAGGTCTACGCCGCGTACAAGGCCGCGGTCGAGTTCAAGGGCAAACCCACCGTGATCCTGGCCAAGACCGTCAAGGGCTACGGACTCGGACCCCACTTCGAGGGCCGCAACGCGACCCACCAAATGAAGAAACTCACCATGGAAGACCTCAAGGCCTTCCGCGACCACCTGCGCATCCCCATCACCGACGAGCAGCTCGACACCGACCTGTACCGTCCCCCGTACTACCACCCCGGCATGGACGCCCCGGAAATCCGGTACATGATGGACCGCCGCGCGGCCCTGGGCGGTGCGGTGCCCGAACGCCGCAGCACCCACACCCCCGTGACCCTGCCCGAGGCCAAGTCCTACGAGGTCGCCAAGCGCGGCTCCGGCAAGCAGCAGGCCGCCACCACCATGGCGTTCGTGAGGCTCCTGAAGGACCTCATGCGGGACAAGAACTTCGGCAAACGCTTCGTCCCGGTCGTCCCGGACGAATCGCGGACCTTCGGCATGGACGCGTTCTTCCCGACCGCGAAGATCTACAACCCCAAGGGCCAGAACTACCTCTCCGTGGACCGGGACCTCGTCCTGGCCTACAAGGAATCCCCCATGGGCCAGCTCATCCACCCCGGCATCAACGAAGCCGGCGCCGTCGCGGCCTTCACCGCCGCCGGCACCGCCTACGCCACCCACGGCGAACCCCTCGTGCCGATCTACGTGTTCTACTCCATGTTCGGCTTCCAACGCACCGGCGACGCCTTCTGGGCCGCCGCGGACCAAATGACCCGCGGCTTCATCATCGGCGCCACCGCAGGACGGACCACCCTCACCGGCGAAGGACTCCAGCACGCCGACGGACACTCCCCCATCCTGGCCTCCACCAACCCCGCCGTCCTCACCTACGACCCCGCCTACGGCTACGAAATCGGACACATCATCCGCGACGGCCTCGAACGCATGTACGGCCCGGACTCCGCCGACCGGAACTTGATGTACTACCTCACCGTGTACAACGAACCGATCAGCCAGCCCGCCGAACCGGAAAACCTCGACACCGAGGGCCTCCTGAAGGGCATCTACCTGCTCGCCCCCGCGAAAACCGACGGTCCCCGCGCGCAGCTCCTGGCCTCCGGCGTCTCGGTCCCCTGGGCCCTGGAAGCCCAGAAAGTCCTCGCCCAGGACTGGGGAGTCTCCGCCGACGTCTGGTCCGTGACCTCCTGGAACGAACTCCGACGCGACGGACTCGCCGCCGAAGAACACGCCTTCCTGAACCCCGGCGACGAACCCCGCACCCCCTTCGTCGCCCAGCAACTCGCCGGCGCCACCGGACCGGTCATCGCCGTCACCGACTACATGAAAGCCGTCCCGGACCAGATCCGCCAATTCATCCCCAACGAATTCGCCTCCCTCGGCGCCGACGGATTCGGATTCTCCGACACCCGCCAAGCCGCACGCCGCTTCTTCAAAAACGACACCCACTCCATCGTCGTGAAGACCCTGCAACTGCTCGCCCGCCGAGGCGAAGTTGACGCACAGGCGGCGGCCCAGGCAATCGAGAAGTACAGTCTCCTCGATGTCAACGCCGGCACCACCGGCGGGGCAGGCGGCGAAAGCTAAGCCTCCAGCGAAGCACAACGAACCCAAGCAACATCTCGACGGCGGTCCACACCGAAAGGTGCGGTCCGCCGTCGGGCTTTAACACCCGGCTTCAACAATCGCCACAAAGCAGCAAACGGCGCTGCCATCGCGTGACGCGCGCCAATCTCAGTTGTAGCCTTCGCACAAATGGAGCTTGTGGATGATGCGCCGTATGCTCAAGGAATGGCAGAGCCGATTCAAACCCCCGCGAAACGCAAAGCGGCCGCGCGCACGGTAACACCGGAAAAGGCGGAGACACTCAAGCGGCTCCGCGCCAATGTGGGGCAGCTGTCCACCACCACCATGCGCAAGCTTGAGAAATCGCTGCCCTGGTACAGCCGGCTGAGCTCCGACGAACGTTCAGCCTTGGGCCTGGTAGCCCAAAATGGAATCGCGGCCTTCGTGACGTGGTACGAGCGGCCGAGCTCGCCGTCGTGGATCCTGACGGACGTCTTCGGGAATGCTCCCACCGAGCTGACCCGCTCCATCAGCCTGCAAAAGGCCCTCCAGTTGATCCGGATCGTCGTCGAGGTGGTGGAGGACCAGGTCCCGGTGATCGCGCCGGAAGCCGACCAACCGTCTTTGCGCGAAGCAGTCCTGCGCTATTCGCGGGAAGTGGCATTCGCCGCCGCGGATGTCTATGCGCGCGCCGCCGAGTCCCGCGGTTCCTGGGACACCAGGCTCGAAGCCCTGATTGTGGACGCCATCCTCCGGGGCGAGAATACCGATGCCCTTCGTTCCCGTATCGCCGCCCTCGGCTGGAAGGCCCAGGAGCGATTCACGGTGATGGTGGGAAACTCGCCGTCGGAACCAAGCGCAAGCTATGTGAGCGAGTTGCGCCGGACCGCCGGACGCTACGCTGAGGACGCACTGGTAGGCATCCAAGGCGACCGCCTCATCCTGATTCTGGGTGGCGTGCAAGACCGCGACACCGCGTATCTGAAACTCAGCGAACTTTTCGCCCCGGGCGCGGTGGTCTACGGACCCGAGGCCGGCTCCCTGTTGGAGGCAAGCAGCTCCGCCCAGGCGGCCTTTGCAGGGCTCACCGCTGCCAAGGCTTGGCCTTCGGCTCCGCGACCTGTAGCGGCGGACGATCTCCTCCCGGAACGGGTCGTCTCAGGCGACGACGCCGCCCGCCGTTCCCTCATCAAGAACATTTACCGGCCGCTGCTGGCCGCTTCAAACGGCCTTGTAGAGACCCTCGGCACCTATCTGGAACTCGGCCATTCCCTCGAAGCGACTGCCCGCGAGCTGTTCGTCCACGCGAACACCGTGCGGTATCGTCTCAAGCGCGTCTGCGACGTCACAGGGTGGGACCCGCTCCTCCCGCGGGAGGCTTTCGTACTCCAAACCGCACTGGTTGTGGGCAGGCTTTCGGCCCAGCCAAAGGCGACGTCGGAGCGTCACGGTACCCGATCCGCGGGTTGAACCGTTGTAGACTTCCTACAAACTGACCCAGTGAGCTTGGTGTACGCAAACACCAGTAGTTCACGCGGCAATTTGGAAAGCTGGTTACGTGCTTGCAATCGTCTGCCCTGGACAGGGCTCCCAGACCCCTGGATTTTTGGCCCCTTGGCTGGAGCTCCCTTCCGTAGAAGGCCATTTGGCCTCCCTGAGCGAAATCGCAGGCATCGACCTCAAGGCCCACGGCACCACCTCCGATGAAGAAACCATCAAGGACACCGCCGTCGCGCAGCCCTTGATCGTCGCCGCAGGGCTCGTGGCAGCGAAATCGCTGTTCGACGTCGAACTCAGTACCCTTCCGATCGTCCTTGCCGGCCACTCGGTCGGAGAGATCACGGCCTCGGCGCTTGCGGGTGTCCTGAGCGAGGAAGAAGCCATGACGTTCGTCCGCGAGCGTGCCAACAACATGGCCGCTGCCGCCGCCGTCACCCCCACCGGGATGAGTGCCGTCGTCGGCGGCGATCCGGCCGAAGTGCTTTCCGCTATTGAGGCCGCCGGCGCAACGCCGGCAAATGTCAACGGCGCAGGCCAGACCGTTGCGGCAGGCACGTTCGAACAGCTCCAGGCACTGGCTGACAACCCGCCGGCCAAAGCCAGGGTCATCCCGCTGAAGGTCGCCGGAGCATTCCATACTTCCCACATGGCTCCGGCCGTGAGCGCACTTGAAGCACTGCGGCCGTCCCTTAAGCCGCAGGCTCCCACGGTTCCGCTGCTCTCGAACTTCGACGGCCAGGAAGTCACCGACGGCGGCGCCGCCGTCGAAAGCCTGATCGCCCAGGTCTCGCGCCCGGTGCGTTGGGACCTGTGCATGGAGAACCTGGTCCAGCGCGGAGTCACTGGACTCATCGAACTGGCACCGGCCGGCACGCTTGCAGGCCTCGCCAAGCGCGGCATGCCGGGCGTGAAAACCGTTGCCGTCAAGACGCCGGATGATCTGTCCGCCGCACTTGCACTCTTCGCGGAATTGGAGGGAGACGCATGAGCGCCCCCGTACTCAAGCAGGCACCAAGGAACGAATACTCACGCGTTGTCGGCATCGGGGCATACCGCCCGGACATCATCGTCACGAACGACGACGTCTGCCAGTGGATCGATTCCTCGGACGAATGGATCCGCCAGCGCACGGGCATCGTGACCCGCCACCGCGCCGCGGCCGATGTCAGCGTCATCGACATGGCCGAGGGAGCTGCCCGCGAGGCGCTCAAGCAGGCTGGCATTGAGGCTTCCCAGCTCGGTGCCGTCATCGTCTCCACGGTCACGCACCCGTATGCCACGCCTTCCGCGGCTGCCGCCCTCACCGACCGTTTGGGCGCCACCCCGGCACCGGCTTTCGACATCTCCGCGGCATGCGCAGGCTACTGCTACGGAATTGCCCAGGGCGATGCCTTGGTCCGATCCGGCGCGGCTGAATACGTCCTTGTGGTCGGCGCCGAGAAGCTCTCCGACGTCATCGACAACCATGAGCGAACCATCTCTTTCCTTCTGGGCGATGGCGCCGGTGCGGTTGTCATCGGCCCGTCCGATACGCCCGGTATTGCCCCGTCTGTCTGGGGATCCGATGGCAGCAAGTGGAACGCGATCGGCATGACGCATTCCCTCGACGAAGTGCGCCACCTTGGCGAGACAGCCCGCCATTCGGACGAATCCGACGATCAGGCCATTATTTCCGCAGCGCAGGATGTCTGGCCGACGCTCCGCCAGGACGGCCAGACGGTCTTCCGTTGGGCCGTCTGGGAAATGGCGAAAGTTGCCCAGCAAGCCCTCGATGCCGCAGGGATCGAAGCCTCGGACCTGGCGGCGTTTGTCCCCCACCAAGCCAACATGCGGATCATCGACGAGATGGTCAAGAAGCTCAAACTTCCCGAAACCGTGGTGGTCGCCCGGGACATCGCTGAGGCGGGAAACACTTCTGCCGCCTCCATTCCGCTGGCCACGCACCGACTCCTCAAGGAGAACCCGGAACTCAGCGGTGGCCTTGCCTTGCAGATCGGCTTCGGTGCCGGTCTTGTGTTTGGCGCCCAGGTAATCGTTCTTCCGTAATTTCGGACCGCGCCTACCTTCAATTGAATAGTGCTTTGAAACCCAAGCCGTAACCGCGGTTTGCCCCCATTTCCGGCAATAGCCGGCACAACAAGAAAAGGAGCCAACAATGGCTAGCAACGAAGAAATCCTGGCCGGCCTGGCTGAAATCGTGAACGAAGAGACCGGCCTCGCCACCGAAGCCGTGGAGCTGGACAAGTCCTTCACCGAGGACCTGGACATCGACTCCATCTCCATGATGACCATCGTCGTCAACGCTGAAGAGAAGTTCGGCGTGCGCATCCCGGACGAAGAGGTCAAGAACCTCAAGACCGTCGGCGACGCCGTCAACTTCATCTCGAACGCACAGGCCTAGCCTGGCCTCAACTGTGCCGGACTTCGGGTGCGCCCTGTTGCATCCGAAGCCCGGCACAGCTGCTATATCTCCCAGAGTTTTTTCCTGCCTCCCCAGTGAGAACAGCACGTGGGTTGGCTGATCCGACAGAGAGTGATCTCATGGCACGCAAAGTAGTCATAACCGGTCTGGGCGCCACAACGCCCATCGGCGGCGACGTCCCCACGATGTGGAAGAACGCGCTCAAAGGGGTCTCCGGTGCCCACACACTCGAGGACGAGTGGGTTGCCAAGTATGACCTTCCGGTCCACTTTGCCGCCCGGTGCTCGACGCCGGCCCTCGAAGTTCTGAGCCGCGTTGAAGCCAAGCGCATGGACCCGTCCACGCAGTTCGGTGTCATCGCCGCCCGCGAGGCCTGGGCAGATTCCGGTATCACCGAAATCGACCACGACCGCCTTGCCGTGGCTTTCGCCACGGGCATCGGCGGTGTCTGGACGCTCCTGGACGCTTGGGACACGCTGAGGGAAAAGGGCCCCCGCCGGGTCCTTCCCATGACGGTCCCCATGCTCATGCCGAACGGCGTCGCCGCCGCTGTCAGCCTTGACCTTGGTGCCCGCGCCGGTGCGCACACCCCCGTTTCTGCTTGCGCTTCCGGCACGGAGGCGATGCACCTCGGCCTGGACCTCATCCGCTCGGGCAAGGCCGACGTCGTCGTGTGCGGTGGCGCCGAAGCTGCCATCCACCCGATGCCGCTCGCCGCGTTTTCCTCGATGCAGGCCCTTTCCCGCCGCAATGACGATCCGGAGCACGCATCGCGGCCATATGACCGCGACCGCGACGGCTTCGTCATGGGTGAAGGCGCCGGCGCCCTGGTCCTCGAGGCCGAAGAGCACGCGATCGCCCGCGGAGCGCGCATCTACGCCGAGCTCGCCGGTACATCGGTCACGGCCGACGCCTACCACATCACGGCACCGGACCCGGAAGGCCTGGGCGCAACCCGGGCTTTGAAGGCCGCCATGTTCGATGGCCGCATCCAGGCCGAGGACGTGGTGCACGTCAACGCCCACGCCACCTCGACGCCTGTCGGTGACAAGCCCGAGTACACGGCGCTCCGTGCCGCGCTGGGCGCTCACGTCGACAATGTGGCAGTCTCTGCCACCAAGTCGCAGATGGGCCACTTGTTGGGCGCTTCAGGGGCCGTGGAAGCAGTGCTGACGGTCCTCGCCGTCTACGAACGCCAGGCTCCGTTGACCATCAACCTCGAGAACCAGGATCCGGAGATCCCGCTCGACGTCGTCACTTCGGCACGCACTCTGCCCGCCGGTGACATCGTCGCCTTGAGCAACTCCTTCGGTTTCGGCGGCCACAACGCCGTCATCGCCATCCGCAACGTCTGACAGTCGCTGCCGGTTCGAGGCACAAGCTACGCACAAGAGGAGGGCCCCACCACGGTGGGGCCCTCCTCTTGTGCTATGGAAAAACTGTCTTCGGGAACTTTGTTCCCTGGCCGGGCTAGTGTTCCCCGACCGGCATGGTGTTCCCTAACCGACCTGGTGGAGCCAACGCACGGGAGCGCCTTCGGCGGCATGCCGGAACGGCTCGAGCTCTTCGTCCCAGGCCTCACCGAGCGCCAAGGAAAGCTCGTGGTAGACGGCGGCGGGATCTCCAGCCGCCGACTCGTAGGCGTAGCGGATGCGGTCCTCTGTCACCATGATGTTGCCGTGGACATCGGTGACGGCATGGAAGATACCCAGCTCCGGTGTGTGCGACCAGCGCGCGCCGTCCACGCCTTGACTGGGCTCCTCGGTCACTTCGTAGCGAAGGTGCGCCCACCCTCGCAGTGCCGAAGCCAGTTGGGCGCCCGTTCCGGGGACTCCTACCCAAGAGAGCTCGGCGCGGAACATTCCGGGCGCGGCAGGTTGAGGGGTCCACTCAAGATCGGTCCGCTTGTCAACGACCGATCCGATGGCCCACTCGACGTGAGGGCACAACGCAGTAGGGGCCGAATGCACAAACAGGACACCGCGGGTTATTGCAACAGACATTCCATCCTCCATAGCTGTAGGTACGTCTTCCCCAACGACCTCTGCCTGGATGAAATTTTGCTGCGCGGGTGCCGCGCCGTTCCGGTTTCCCTACCTATCTATGATTTTTTCCGCAGCGGAAGAACGTTCAAGTTTAGGTTGAAAGTTTCCCCACAGTGCTTTCATTTTGCCGTACGGACCGGAATTACGCCAGTGCGATTCACGGACGAGCGGATTTCCTTCCTCGGGACTCATCGAAGTGTTGCACGGTTTCCGGGTCTCTAAGCACGGGGATGGGCTTGCTGATAGCTCTTGCGAAGCCTGTCCACCGACACATGGGTGTAAATCTGGGTTGTTGCGAGGCTGCTGTGTCCCAGAATTTCCTGCACGGCACGCAGGTCCGCCCCGCCGTCGAGCAGATGGGTGGCGGCAGTGTGGCGCAGCGCGTGGGGTCCGGTCGCGGCGGTATCCCCCAAGGCGGCCAGCAGGTCGTTGACGACGCTGCGGGCCTGGCGCTGATCGATGCGGTTGCCCCGTGAACTGAGAAAAAGTGCCGGTCCGCTACGCTCATTTGCGAGCCGTGGCCGGCCGCGGCGGAGCCAGTCGTCGACGGCGAGCGCAGCCGGTACCCCGTAGGGCACCGTCCGCTCCTTGTTGCCCTTGCCGAGCACGCGAAGAGTCCGGCGGTCCGGATCGAGATCATCGATGTCCAGGCCGGCAAGCTCGCCGACGCGGATTCCGGTGGCATAGAGCAATTCGACGACGGCGCGGTTTCTCAACGGCATCGGAGAGCCATCCGCGGCTGCCTCTGACAGGTTCTCGAAGATCCTCGAGACCTGCTGCTGGTGAAGGACCCCAGGGAGCGTGTGGTCCCGTTTGGGGGCCTGAAGGCGAAGAGCAGGGTCTGAGGCGATGAGTTCTTCCCGAAGGGCCCAGGAAGTGAACGCTCGGGCCGTCGCGGCGTGCCGGGCGAGTGTTGCCCTGGACCGGCCGGATTCGCTTTGTGCCCCCAGCCAACGCCGGAGGGTGCCGAGCTCCAGGTCTGCGAGCTCCCCCACGCCCTCCGCGGCAGCGAAGCGCAGCAGGCTCTCCACGTCAGCGATGTAGGCCCTCACCGTGTGGGCGGACCGGGCCCGCTCGCTGTCGAGGTAACGCCGGAAGTCCTCGACGGACCCGGCGAGCGCTAAGGGGAGCGGATTCTCTTGCACCCTTCCACTGTGCCAGCCGAGGGGCCGGACGGCCGGCATCGCCACGTTCCGTGCGGGAGCCGGCCAAGGTCCGGGCTCGTGTGATCCCACCAGGCCCGCACGGCACTCCCCCTCAATATCTCTTCCCGGACCTCTTCCACGCGCCGCTCATTGATACCGCCAACCCCAACAGGCCTAGGCGTCCAAGACCCGCCCTGACGGACTCGGGGCTGAGTCCTGCCACAACCGCGAGCTTCTCCACGGAGCTCGTCGAACGGACCGGCAGGGCATCGAGCAAGATCAGGTCCTCAAGCGTGAGTCCATCGTGGTCCGAGGCAGCGGTTTCCTTGTCCTCGACAAGAGACTCACCGCTCGATCCCGCCAGTTCCGCGATTTCGCCGATATCCGTGACGCAGACCGCCCCGCCATCCCTGAGGAGCCGATGGCAGCCTGCGGAGTTGGCACTACGGATGGACCCCGGGACAGTGGCGACGGCCCTGCCGATGGATTCAGCATGATGGGCCGTATTCAGCGCACCCGAACGCCATCGCGCTTCCACCACGACGGTCACGGCCGCCAAAGCGGCGATAATCCTGTTTCGCTGAAGAAACCTGTAACGCGTGGGCGCCGAGCCCGGGGGAACCTCCGCAATGACCGCCCCTTGGTTCGCCACGGCACGCAGCAGATCCTCGTTTCCGGATGGATAGTATCGGTCCACGCCCCCGGCCATCACAGCGATGGTCGGCATGTCGCCGGCGCCCCCGGCCAAGGCACCGCGGTGTGCATGGGCGTCGATCCCGTACGCGCCTCCGGAGACGACGGTGCAGCCGCGCTGACCCAGCCCGTAGGCGAAGTCGCCCGTTACGGAGGCCCCGTAGCTGGTGCTATCCCGTGAGCCGACAAGGGCCACGACCCGCTTTACGGGTGGGAACTCCACTTCGTGTCCCCGCCACCACAAGCACAGCGGTTCATGGAGGCCCAGATCTGCCAACTGCACGGGCCATAGCGGGTCGCCAGGGATGACCATACGGCCGCCGAGGCGTTGCATGGTGGCAAGATCACGTTCCGGGGCAAGGTCCGGGATCCTTGGCGCCCACCGCCGTAGTGCAGCAGCCAATCCGGCCCCCGGGTTGGAAACCCCGCTGTCAACCAACAAGGAAGCCACTTCCTGCTCAAGCCCGGGCCCGGGAGCGAGCTCGCCGGTCGCGATTTTGAGACCGTCAACGGCCCCGGCAGCCTTGACCAGGGCGAGCCCGGCCGCATCTTGCGGTTCCATCAGCCGCGACAGTGCTGCCCGGGCCAGGCGTTCCCTTTTTCGCTGCGGAGCGTCCGTGGTGAGCTGCTGGCCGTGTTCAGTCATGGAGTGTCCTTTCATGCGGCCGCGACCGCCTGCCGCAAGCCAAGGGCCTGCCCGATGTCGTCGCTGTGGGGTTGGTCCCTGTGGCCTAGGTCCGCGAGGGTCCAGGCGAGACGCAGAACGCGGTCGTAGCCTCTCGCCGTGAGGATTCCGCGCTCCAAGGAGGTATCCAGAATCTTCGTGGTCGCGGAAGGGAGGCGCAGTTCTCCGCGCAGTACACGGCCGGGAACCTGCGAATTGGTTTCCATCCCGAGACTCCCCAGGCGTTGACGCTGCCGTGAACGTGCGGCTTGGACCCTCGATGCGACGGTGGCGGTGTCTTCTTCCGCGCCGGATTGGCCGAAGTCCGCGAGGGAAACACGTTCCACCTGGAGCTGGATGTCCACCCTGTCCAGCAGCGGCCCGGACATGCGCCCGAAGTAGCGGCGCCGCATCACCGGAGTGCAGGTGCAGTCGACTCCCTTGCCGGTCGCTTTCCCGCAAGGGCAGGGATTCGCCGCGAGGACCAGTTGGAAGCGTGCCGGATATGCGGCGGTTCCGGCCGAGCGATGAATGACCAGCTCTCCGCTTTCCAGAGGTTGCCGCAAGGCGTCCAGGACCCGGCGTTCATACTCGGGCGCCTCGTCCAGGAACAAGACGCCACGGTGCGCCCGTGATGCCGCCCCGGGCCGCGGCAGGCCGGAACCACCGCCGATGATCGCTGCCGCGGTGGCGCTGTGATGGGGATTCTCAAAGGGCGGCCGGCGCAACAGCCGTACCGAATCAACATGGACAGCCGAAAGCGAATGGATCGCCGTGACCTCCATGGCTTCCTGGTCCCCCAAATCAGGCAAGAGTCCCGGGAGCCGCTCGGCAAGCATCGTCTTGCCGGCACCGGGCGGACCGCAAAGCAGCACATGATGTGCCCCGGCTGCCGCAACCTCCAAGGCGCGGCGGGCATCGCCCTGCCCCGAGACATCACAAAGATCCGGAACAACAGCGGCAGCGGCGTCCTGATCCCCTGCGACCTCGCCGTCGGCCGGGTCGTAATCGAGGGCCAGGTCCTGCGGGTTGGCCCCGAAATCAAACGCAAGACGAGCCAGGGTCTTGTAGCCACGGACCACCGCCCCGGGTACCAACTCGGCCTCGGCGACGTTGGCGTGGGCCACAACAATCTTGGGGTGGCCTGCTTGAACAGCCGCCATGACCGCCGGCAAGATGCCGCGAACGGGCCTCAACCTGCCATCCAGTCCCAACTCGGAAATGAAGACTGTGTCTTCTGTGGAACGGATATCGCCCGCGGCGCGCAATACTGCCATGGTGATCGCGAGGGCAAAAGCGTAAAATGACGTTTATGGAAAAACCCCAGAAAACCAGGGCAGCAATCTACTGCCGCATCTCCAGCGACCGGGAAGGCCTGGAACTAGGCGTCGAACGGCAGGAGCGGGACTGCCGTACCCTAGCGGCGCGTCTCGGTCTAGAAGTTGCCCGGGTGTTCGTGGAGAACGACACGGGAGCCTCGACTAAGTCTAAGAAGCCCCGTCCGCTTTACAAGGAGATGATTGAGGGCGCGCGTGCCGGCCGGTACGGGGCTATCCTCGCGTATTCCAACTCTCGCCTCACACGACGGCCGATGGAGAACGAAGAGCTGATCCAGCTCTATGAGGCAGCCGGCACGGCGATACACACCGTGGTATCGGGCGACTACGACCTCGCCACGGCGGACGGTGTATTCAAGGCGCGAATTTACGCTGCTGCGGACGCGGCAGAGGCCGAGCGCACCGCCGAGCGCGTCAAGAGGGCGAAGGCCGACTCGGTGGTAAAGGGCGAGTGGCGCGGCGGACGCCGTCCCTTCGGTTACGAGGCAGACGGCGTGACCATTCGCCCCGACGAGGCCGAAGCGCTGGAGCGCGCGGCTGACGCGATCATCGCGGGGCGAAGTCTCTCCGCAGTCGCCCGAGACATCCAGGCTTCCGGCCTCACGACTGCGTCAAAGAAGGCCCGACCGATGGATTCAATTGCGCTGCGGAACATCCTGCTCCGACCGCGTAACGCGGGGTTGATGGAGGTCAAGGGGGAGATCACCGGACAAGCCCAGTGGCCAGCCGCCATTCCGGAGGATAAATGGCTCGCGCTCCGGGGCATTCTCACCGACCCCGCGCGGAGGACGCAGACGGGATCGGAGAGGCGCTGGCTCGGCTCCGGTCTCTTCCGCTGTGGAACACCGGGCTGCGGTGGAGTCGTTCGCGGGGCAACGACGTCCGGCGGGGGCAGGGTAAAACGGCTCGTCTATCGCTGCAAGTCCGCAGGAGGGCACGTCAACCGCGACATGATCTACACCGACGCTTTCGTGCTGGAGGTCATCGCGGCCTACCTCCGTCGAGAAGCCCCCGCGCTACGGGCAAGGATGACGGTGAGCGCTCCGCACGTGAAGGACGTGGAGCGGCTGCGGGGGGACCTTAGAGGCTACCGGGAGCGCCTGACCCAGCTACCGGACGACTACGCTCTAGGTCTGCTCGACGGGCAGCAGGTCAAGGCCACGACGACTCGACTCGACGGGCTGATCAAGGACGCAGAGCAGCAGCTAGGCGCGCTGACCACCGGCAACGTACTGGCCGAGACGCTAGCAGCCACCGACCCCGGGCAGCAGTTCCTCGACGCGGACCTTGACCGCCAGCGCGCCATTATCGACGCGCTCGCCGTCGTTACTATCCAGCCAGCGCGGCGTGGACGGCCGCAGGGGCATGTGCCCGGGAAGCCGTATTTTGACCCGGAATTCATTGACGTGGATTGGAAATAATTACTCCGTAGCTAGATAGCAGATAAGTGTACTGGAAATAGACAATCGGTTACTGCTAAACGCTTTTGCGTACTAAGCTTTAGCTACAAGTTCATTTGCCTCATAAAACCGATCAGACCGAAAAACCGAAGGGGCTTTTTCGGAAGGTCGGTTTTTGTCGTGTCGCCATATCACTCTCCCCTCGATCCACAGATCCGCTTAGCACGCGCTGAGGTCGCGCGCGCTTCAAGGTCGTATAGCCACGCCGATCCGGAGAAGGTAGCCGCCGCGCGGCGTCTCCTAGAGAACAACCGGATCTTCAAGGCCCGAATCCTGGAAATCGTCGCGGCTGCTCCCCCGCTGACCCAGTCCCAGGTCGACGTGATCGCCGCGCTACTTCGCCCGACGGACGGTGAGTGATGATGGGGCAAAAAGATGGCCCCGGCGAGCAGATGAATTCCACCGGGGCCAACAGGACGGGCGAAGGAGACCTGACTACGGGTAGCCCAATCGCTGAAACCAACTTTACCCCCGGTAACGCTACGGCGCTTAGTACTGCGGAACTGGATATCATCACTGCCCCGGGGAATGCGCACCAATTCCACTGGAAGAGCGGCACCATAACGTGGGCGGGATTCCTCGAATGGCTGAGGAATCCGTCCGCTGTGAAGGAGTGCGGCGGATACGTCCTAGGCACCTTCTGCGAGACAAAGGGCCACAAGGGTGACCCGGAATGTGTCGGTCTGCACCGTATCCGCCTCGGAGTCGTCAGCCGAGGGGCGCTCACGCTGGACGTGGACAAGCCGACTCCGGACTTCCTCGACCGTGTGAAGGCGCTGCCGTTCGAGGTTGCGTGGCACACGACGTTCAATAGCACGAAGGACGCCCCGCGCTACCGGCTCATCATCAGGCTGGACCGCACGGTCAACCCAGCCGAGTACGCCGTCGCAGTGCGTGCCGTGAGGGTGATGCTGGCCACCGATCCCGACGACGACACGACCGACGACGAGCCGGAGCGCTTCATGTACAGGCCCTCGGGAGTGAACGGTAGCTACGCTTCAGGCGTGACCGAGGGGTCAGTTGCTCGGGTGGAGGATCTGCTGCTGCCGGACGACCCGTTCTTAGGGTTGGACAAGCCTAGCCTTCCCGATACGGCGTCCATCGTTGCCGGGGGTGCGTCAAGTGGTGAGCGCAACATCACCCTGTTCAAGTTGGCATGCCGTCTTCGTCGTGAGTACAACGATGACCGTGAGGCCGTCACAGCTGTGGTCCTCACTGCCGCTGCACGTTCAACGCCGGTGCTTCCAGAGGACGAGGCCCTCCGTTGTGTCGAGCAGGCCTTTCGACAGGACCACAGCGACACCGGCGAGCCGGACCGCGTCCACCACGGACAGCCACGAATGGCCTACAGGCTCGCCGCTGCCTACGGAGGCAAGCTCATGTACGTCAAGGGTCTCGGCTGGCTGGTGTGGGATGGCCGACGCTGGTCTTCGGACAAGAAGGACGCGGCCACCAAAGCGGTTCTCGATGTCCTCCGTCAGGCGCTCGACGAGGCAGGAGTCGGGGCCGGTAGTGAGAAGTCGCTACGCGCCGACGTGCTGAAGTGTGAGTCGGCAGCGGGCATCGCGGGTGTGCTGACCATCGCGTCCGCGCTGCCTGGTCTCCGCTTCTCCGTGGATGACCTCGACGCCGACCCCCATCTGCTCAACTGCGCCAACGGAACGCTCGACCTCCGCACACGGAAGCTCCGTCCGCACGACCCGGCAGACCGGATCACCAAAGTGGCTCGTGGTGCTTACGACCCCGACGCGGACACCGTCCGATGGGACGAATTCCTCGAACGTGTACTTCCCGAGGCGGATGATCGTGCCTACCTCCAGCGAGTCATTGGACAGGCCGTCTACGGACGCGTCAGGGAGCACCTGTTCCCCGTCCTGACGGGCACCGGCGCGAACGGCAAGGGTACGTTCTATGGTGCCGTCGTCAACGCCTTTGGCGACTACGCGCAGGTCATAGACCCGAAGCTCCTCATGGTGGAAGGCAAGAGTGGTGGACCGGAGATGATGGTCCTGCTGGGAGCTAGGCTCGTGGTCGGTTCCGAGACGGGAGACGGTCGCCGTCTCGATGGGACATTGATGAAGCGGCTCACTGGCGGCGACATGCTAACAGCGCGAAACCACTACCAGTCACCCGTGACGTGGCAGCCTAGCCACCAGATCGTCTACGTCACCAATCACAAGCCCGGAGTCGATGGCAACGACCATGCCATCTGGCGGCGAATAAGGGTGGTCCCGTTCGACGTCGTTATCCCCGAGGCGGAACGCGACCCGGAACTGGGTGAGCGACTGGAACTGTCTGCAGATGCAATCCTCACGTGGGCAGTCAAGGGATGGTTCGACTACGAGGCGAACGGAATGGCCGAGCCAGAGGACATCCGCAAGGCGACGGACAACTACCAGACCGAGTCCGACGCCGTGAAGAGGTTCATCTCCGAGAAATGCGACGTGGGGTCCGCTGCCCTTCACGCCACGAGCGGTGAGCTGTACGAGGCATGGAAGGTGTGGGCCGCTGGGGAAGGTGCCGAGTGGCTGAGCGACAAGGCGTTCTACAAGAAGCTGGACGATCGCGGCTACCCCGTCACAAGGAAGGTAAACGGAAAGTCCGAACGCTTCGGGATAGCCGTGAAAAAGAGTGAGTAGTGGTAGGTAGCGGTTGAAAGTAAACCTTCCCATGAGGGGATACAAGAAAAGTTACTGAGGACCGCTACCTACCGCTACTTCCCCCGCAATCTAGATGTTTTTCACCACGAAAGGAAAAGAAAAATGACCACAGCAACAAAGACCCGGAAGCTCGTGTGGACGTGCCACTACTGCCAGAAGCCCATCCCGGACGGCAAGCACGGCTACATCACCATTCAGTACTCGGATATCCGCCGAGTAGAGGAGGGGGCCAAAGCATTTGATGAGGCCCACCCTGATGGCTGGTACACCCTGACCGAATTGATCTCCGACTTTCCCGAACAAGCCGCATGGGTGGCCACACACTTTGACTGCGACCCGCACAGGGAAAAAGGAATGGACTACTGGTTCGACGTTGAGCGTGCCCGCACGCCCGAGGCCCTGCTCGACTGGACCCTCCATCTGATGGAGACGAAGGCGTGGCTGGAGCACACGGACTGGCCTGACTTCATCCGCAAACATCTGGCTGCGAACGGAAAGGTTTTGGGCGCATGACCCCCCTCGGCGTCGGCACGTCCATCCACGTTTTCCCCGACGGCCCGCGTTTGGCCCACAGGATGCACGCGATTCTGGATTCCCCCTGCGGCGACTGTGTCCCGATCATGTCGATCCAGAGAGCGGAGGGCGGATTCCTGGTCGAAATCACCCACGCCGCTAACTGCCCAAAAGGAAGGAAATAGAAATGGCGATTCACAACAGTCACAGCGTCCAACTGAAGAGGCTAGCTGCCGCCAACGCGCGGAGAGCCGCCATCGCGAGAGCCAAGGCAGCAGCGATCAAGGCACGGAAGGACCGAAAGTGATGATCCGGACGGCTCCGCACGAGTACCAGAAAATCGCCTACGCAAAAGTGGGCGCACAGCCCATCTTGATCACCAGCCCGAGCGGTCTGGATTCCCCCGGTGTGGCCGTGACGGTGAATGGGGTGACCCGCGCCAGCCTGACCGCCGCTAACGCCCGTCGGCTGGTCGTAGCGCTTCTCGCAGCGCTGCCGTTACCACCCGAGGACGACGAGTTTACCCAGGGTAAACGATCTGAATAAATTTTTGATCCGTTTTTCCCGAGCGGATCAAACGGACGGATCCGGATATGACCGTAGCTTGCGAGTGGTCAAAGTCCTCACAGGATCCCACAGAAAGGAAATCATCATGAACGAGAACGAACCAACAGACGCCGACCGCTCCATAGAGCTGGTCGTAGGCAAAGACTGCGAATTCTGCACTCCCACGCGGAAGGTAATCGAAGTCAATAGCTTTGGCGCTCGATGCCTGGGCTTCGACCACGAACCGGGATGCGTATTTTTCATACTCGACGACTAACGGGTAAACTTGAAGCTACAACTGAATAGATCGAAAATCGAGCATAGCTCTTTTCGGCACAACCGCGATTCCCGTTTCGCCAGGGGAGCCGGCAACCGCCGCAGACTAAACGCTGCCGCCGCTGCCGCTCCGGTCTGACCATTCCGGATAGCCGCTGGACCTGAAAGTAGGACGCTCACGAAGGGCTGACAGCCCACGTCCACATCAAAAATCTGGGTCCGCAGACCGGATTATTCCAATGAGCACCATCGAAACTGCCCGCGCCGCTATGCGCGAGCTGAACATCAAAGCATCACGAATTCTCGACGACAAGTCGCTGACGAATGTCGAGAAGAAGCGTCAGCTCGACCGTGTCGAGGCCGACATAAAGACGCAGAACGACACCATCTCCCTGCACATGCAGGCCAAGCGAATGATGGCCGGGGCCGACAGCTTCAATGGCTCGTCTGCCGCGAACCATCCCGTCCTCGCCCGTCGTGGGGCGGTCGTGCCGTCCTTCGAAATCCCGGACGAAGCGCTGTTCGACGGCTTCAAGTCTCTCAAGGGAGGCGGTGGCGCTCGGTTCGAACTGGACGTCGTAACTAAGGATGCTGCGCAGAGTGTAGTTACTGAAGGGCAGATCCCTCCGCAGCTGATCGGACTCGTGGGTAAGCGATTTGAACCGACGCGCTTGCTCGATCTGTTCCCGACCACGCCGATGAGTGGTCCCTCTGTCGAATTCATCGTTCACTCGGCGAACTCTCAAGCGGCTGGCCCCGTAGCAGCAGGGGGCACGTATCCAGAAAACATCCTGACTACGACCCAGACAACGCTGATCGCACAAAAGCTGGCAGTTCAGACAGTAGTTCTTGACGAGCTTCTGGCCGACTTCGGATCGTTTCGCGATTACGTTTCTGTCGAGATCACTCGGCAGATGCAGGACGCCGAATCTAGCGCTCTGCTGAACGGATCAGGCACAGCGCCTCAGATTCGCGGTCTGCTCAACACCAGCGGCGTACTTACCCGCGCGGCTGCGTTCGGAACGAATGATCTGGACACGCTGAATCTTGCGATTGCAGATTTGCGGTCCGGCGCGCAATTCGTAGAGCCGGATTTGTTCATCATCCACCCGTCCACGTGGGCCTCAATCCGGACCATCAAGGACAGCTACGGTCACTACCTGCTCGGCAACCCAGCCGACGAAATCGTGCCTCAGCTGTGGGGCGTGCCTGTCGCACTGACGACGCAGATCGCAGCCGGGACCGGAATTTTGCTCAACACAGCGCTGGCAGTGACTGCTTTCATCAGGACCGGCGTAACGATCGAAATGACGAACCAGAGTGGCACTGATTTCCAGACGGGCTCCGTTCGCGTAAGGGCTGAGGAACGGCTGGCCCTCGGCGTCCAGCGCCCCCAAGCCGTCAACATCATCACCGGACTCTAAGAAGGGATCATCATGCTCCAGGGAACTAGCGCCACCAGCGCGATATGGGTAGGACAGGTGCTCACGGCGACAACGAACAGCGCCACGACGCAGGGAGGTGGGTACAAGGGTGTCATCGGGTACCTCAATGTCTCGGCTGTATCTGGCACGTCGCCGTCGATGACAGTGAAGCTGCAGGATTCGGCCGACGGTGTGTCTTGGTACGACGTGCCATCCGGTGCCTTCACTGCGGCAACGGCAGCAACCACTCAGAGGCTCGTCGTCACTGGTCCCATCGGCTCCTCGGTTCGCGCCGTGGCCACCATCACTGGTACCTCGCCGTCCTTCACGTTCGACCTGTATTTGACGGGGACTTTGTAGACCGGCGAGGTATGGCGTCCCCTTGAAGCAGCGCCGTATCTCGCCTTTAGACGGTGGAGCGGTTTCCTTCGCACTCGGCCGCTCCACCTTAGACGGGCGATGATCTGGGCTCCTCTAAGTCCTCCCCAGATCATCGCCTTTTACAGCCCCTGTGGCCCGCCAGGCTACCCCTAGGCCGACCCTGACCCGGGCGCGCTTTTGACGGACGCCACAGCGCCGCTGGGGATGACCTCAAGCGCTGGCTGGGTAGGGTGGTGAAAAATCTCTGAGGCCGGAGCGCGCCAGCGCGCTCCTCCGGGTAGCACCGACCCCGCCCGAGAACCGTTTTGAAAATTGTGGCGTCACAGCCCCCCTGGACAGCCCCCCGAGGATCGTTAGACGGCGCGCTGGGGCCGGAACGCCCGTTAGTACCCGCGACGCCCCTGCCGCGCGTACAGGAGGCCCCAAGGTACCTTGGGGCCTCTTTCGGGGATGGGTGGAACTACCTCCAGGTCACTAGCCGAGTGGACCTCCAGTAGTTGAGCGCACAGTCGAAAATGACTCCAGAAAGCCACGCATGCGGACCGTTATGGCCGCTAAACCGATCGCAGACGGCCACGCCATGATGGGCTTGGCAGAAACCGTGACCCGCATCGCGGTCCTGATCGTACTGGGCGAAAACGGTGCGAACTTCCCTCTCGACGTCCTCGAATGGTGAGCATCACGCCACGTCCTCGACGCCGACGTGACCGGAGTTCTTCTGATGGATCGCGATGCCTCCCGCGTTCGACTCTTTTTGGCAGACCGCGCAGCGTACCCGCTTCTGGCTGCCGGTACCGCTGGCGGTGGCCTTACCCTCGGCTGGCTCCCACTCGTCGCGGCGGTCGGCCTTTTCCTCGAACATGACGACGGTGTTGCCCGATTGGCTGACCCACGGAGCGCGGCGCTCCGGGTCCTTCCTGACGGCCTCGGTGAACTCCTTTGCCGTCACGTCGTCGGCGATGGCCTTTATGGCTTTGATGGTGTCGCCCCTGCGGACCCAGTTCCTCCGGACGAGCTTCTGGGTAGCGGGGTCGAAGTGAGTGATTGATTGGATGAACATGGCGGGCTTCCTTCGGTCTAACGGTTCGGTTGTAGGACATCCTACAACTTGAACTATACGCTCGTAGAAACGTCAAAACTAGGTTTTAGTCAGGTCGAAACCCGAGCCACGCTTCGGCAGGGAGGCCGGAATCAGGTTTGCGGTGATCTTTCGACGACTCAGCGGGATGCCTGAGTTCTGTGCCGCGGAGCGGATGCGTTCCTTGGCTTCGTTCAGGGAAGCATCCGGCAGCCCCAGGATCACGAAATTGGGGAGGGTTTGGCCGATATCTGCCTCGACCTCCACGATGTAGCCGTTCAGGCCCAACAGCGCCACGGAGTAGCTTCGGCCGACTCCCATCTAGCCCACGCCCCTGAGGTGTTCGAGCTGGGGCTCGCCCACCCCGTCGTCGATGATTCCCACGACGTCCACCCGGCGGAGCACGGCGCGCACCTCGTGGTCACGGCACCATGACCCGGCCAGGCGGTGGAGCCGGGCGAGTTTGGCGGCGCCGACCGCTTCGAAGGGATGCCCATAGGCCA
Source organism: Arthrobacter sp. FW306-1B-F12A (assembly GCF_058781865.1). Lineage (NCBI taxonomy): Bacteria > Bacillati > Actinomycetota > Actinomycetes > Micrococcales > Micrococcaceae > Arthrobacter > Arthrobacter sp. FW306-1B-F12A. Next base: position 230,719 of record NZ_JBYSXD010000001.1, on the reverse strand, counting down.
GGCTCTTCCGGGTTTTGACCTCTGCGATCACCAAGGTGTCGCCGTCGAGCGCCACGATGTCGATCTCGCCGTCGGAGCATCTCCAATTGCGGTCCACAATCCGCATTCCCTGGGTTTCAAGGAAAGCTACGGCCAGCGTTTCACCGTGCCGGCCGAACACGTCTTTGGCTTTCATGACCACCTCCGCTTCCAGCCTGGAGGCGCGGAGAAGTCAAAGACAGGGGGCAGTTCGGCTATGTGGGGAAACTCCGTCAGTCAGACGGTGTGGAGGAGCAGTTGCCGGGCTTGGCTAATTGCCCAGGTTGCCGAGATCCCCCAGATCGCCATCCTTCGGCAAGGAAAGTTCCTCGCTGCGCGGAAGTTCTTCGACGTTGACGTCCTTGAACGTAATGACCCGGACATTCTTCACGAATCGGGCCGAACGGTAGACGTCCCACACCCAGGCGTCCTGGAGCGTCAGGTCGAAATAGACCTCGCCATCGGCGCTGCGGGCCTGCAGGTCGACGTGGTTCGCCAAATAGAACCGCCGTTCGGTCTCGACAACGTAGCTGAACAAACCAACGACGTCGCGGTATTCGCGGTAGAGCTGCAGCTCCATGTCGGTTTCGTAGTTCTCAAGATCCTCGGCACTCATAGATCCATCTTGCACCATAGAGCGGGCAGGCGGCGCCACGGCCGGGCCGGCGGCGTCCAGGGCAAGGAAAAGCGAAGGCTAGACCAGGTTCCAGCGGGTCCGGTGGTACGGCGTGGGACCCAACGATCTGATGGCGTCGCGGTGGAAGGACGTGGCGTAGCCCTTGTTCTCATTCCAGCCGAAGGCCGGATATTCCTCGTGCAGCCCGACCATGATGCGGTCCCTGGCCACTTTGGCCAGCACACTGGCCGCCGCCACGCTGAGGCAGCTCAAGTCCGCCTTCACACGGGTGTGCACCGGGGCCTCACAAGCAGGACCGGCCACCTCGGCGTCGAACAAGGAACCTTGGGTCTGGGGCGAGAGCCAGTTGTGGCTCCCATCCAGCAGGACGAGGTCCGGATGCACGCCCGAGGCGAGAATCTCGAACCAGGCGCGTGTTCCGGCAAGGCGCAGGGCGCCCACAATGCCCAGCGCATCGATCTCCACTGAACTTGCGTGGCCCACTGCGGCGCCAACCGCCCATTCGCGTACCAGCGGTTCCAACCGCTCGCGGTCCTCGGGCTTGAGAAGCTTGCTGTCGCGGACATCGGCGAGCAGGCCGTGGTCCCTGAGGTCGACGACGGCGATCCCCACCGACACCGGTCCGGCGAGGGCTCCGCGGCCTACTTCGTCGACTCCGGCCAGAAGCGTGACCCCTGGAGCCAGGAATCCCCGTTCGACGTCCAGGGTGGGAAAATCAGGAGCGTGTTTGGTCCGCGCGGCGGGTTTCCGCTGAGTTCGAACCGGCGTTGCCGCTCGCGCGCCCGCGGGAACCATCACTTGCTCGCTGGAGCCGTGGGTGAAGCCGTGTTCTGGGGCGACGGCGAAGGAACGTTGCGGAAGACCTCGGAGTGGTTGTCAAGGATCTGCCACCGGTTGATGGGCCACGCAATAACCGTTGCTTTGCCTTCGACATCGGCGATGTCGATGAAACCACCATTGACTGATTGGTGTTCGCGGGAGTCGGCCGAGTTGTTGCGGTTGTCGCCCATAACCCAAATTTTGCCCGCAGGGACCACTACATCGAAAGACTTGGCCATGGGAACCTGGGCAGGATTGATGTAGCTCTCGTTGAGGACCGTGCCATTGACGCTGACCCGCGCTGAACTGTCGCAGCAGGAGACCCTGTCCCCCGGCAGGCCGATCACGCGCTTGACGAGGTGCTGATTGGTCTCGTCCGGAAGCAGTCCGACGAAGACGAGACCGTCCTGGAACCATTTGAAGGGTCCGGGAGTCGTCTTCTGCGTGGGCGGCAGCCAACCTTGTGCGTCCTTGAAGACCACGATGTCGCCCCGCTCCAGGGCGAAAGGTTGCGGGACCAGCAGATTAACGAAGATCCGGTCGTCAACGTCAAGGGTGTTGACCATTGACTCCGAAGGAATGAAGAAGGCACGGAACAGGAAAGTCTTGATGAGGAAGGACAACACGATGGCGATGACCACCACCGTGCCGATTTCCCTGAGCCAGCCGAGGAACGGACTACCGTGGGTTTTAGCGGGAGTTTCGGAGCGATCGCTTTCGCCCGATTCCGGCCGTGAGCTCCGCCGTGCGGCGCGGCGCGGCGACTCGTGCTCCTCAGGCCGGACCGCCGTCGAGCCGGTCGCGCCCACGGGGGACGGATCGCCGTCGCCCGCTGCAAGATCCATGGCGGGAGCGGACGGTCCGTCCAGGGGCCGGGCTTCGCCGTCGTGCCGTTCCGGCTTCCCGGGAGTTGTCTCGGGCATCTATTGTCCGTTCTTCGAGGTTGTACCGGCCTGCGCAGGGCGAGGCAGTTCTGCAAATCTATCAAGCGGCCAGATAATCCGGACTGGACGCCCGATGACACGCTCCAGCGGCACCATCCCTCCGCCGGGTGCGCCCAGAAGGCCGCGCGAATCGGCCGACCGCGAACGGTGGTCCCCCATGAGCCACAATCTGTCACTCGGAACGATGACGTCGAACCTCTGTTCGCTCGGCGTGTCGCCGGGATAAAGATAGGGTTCCTCAAGCTGCTGACCGTTGACTGTGAGTTTTCCGTTGCTGCCACAACAAGCCACGTGGTCTCCGGGAAGGCCGATGACACGTTTGACGTATGTCGTGTCGCTTCCCGTCAGGCCCAGCCAATGGCCGGCGGCGGCGACGGCATCGGCAAACGGTCCTTTGCCGCTGTTCAGCGGAGCGAACGTTCCCCTTCCGTCGAAGACCACGATGTCTCCACGGCGAATAGGGTCCCCGGCGAAATCGGTGCGGGACACCAGGATGCGGTCTCCGGTGCCCAGGATCGGCTCCATGGACTCGGACGGGATGAAGTAGACATCGAGCCACAAGGACCGGACAAGCCCGCTGATGGCCACGGCCAGGAAAAGTGCGAGCAAAACAAAACGCCAGCCCTGTTTCCGGGGCTGGCGTTTTGCGTGGTCCATGATTCGTTTCCTGTTGCGTTGCGGATTTCTCCGGCGCAGGCCGGACACGAATCCAGGACCCGCTGTTGGTCGAAAGACCTACTTGCCGGTGGCGAAGTCGCGCTTTTCCTTGATCTTCGCAGCCTTACCGCGCAGTGCGCGCATGTAGTAGAGCTTGGCGCGGCGGACGTCACCCTTGGTGACGACCTCGATCTTCTCGATGATCGGGGAGTGAACCGGGAAGGTACGCTCTACGCCGACACCGAAGGAGACCTTGCGGACCGTGAAGGTTTCGCGAACGCCGTCACCCTGGCGACCCAGGACGAAGCCCTGGAAGACCTGGACGCGGGAGTTCTTGCCTTCAATGATGTTCACGTGAACCTTGATGGTGTCACCCGCGCGGAACTCGGGAACATCGTTACGCAGCGAAGCTGCATCTACGCTATCGAGGATATGCATTAATCCACTCCTGGTGAACGCCACAGGGCATCCACTTTGGGTCACGGCGGGCAAGCCCGGGGCGCAAGGCCGGCCGGAAATTACCGCCGAAGATTTTCAAGTCCGGTACCGCCACTGATTGGCGGTTCCGGGTTGTCAGGCTGTTGGTGACGCTCCCCCTGTGGCAGGCGCGAACCCAGTAGACACAAGGGTTAATTCTGCCACACCCCGCGGGTTCCGGCGAATCCCGCGAATGCGGCCCGGTTCCTGCGGTCGGGTGGAGGATGAAGTTGCCCGACGGCGGGAGGCTCAGTCCGGGAGGTCGCTGCCCGGGCGGCGCCGCAACCGGCCATCGACGACGTCGTACCCGAGTTCACCGAAAGCCGTGCGGTCCGCACGTGCCAGGTGGCCGGCGTCGAACTCTGCGAGGAGGTCCGGGCGACGTTCCGCCGTGCGGCGGAACTGTTCGTGGCGGCGCCACTGGGCGATCTTCCCGTGGTTGCCGCTCAAGAGGACCGCGGGCACGTCACGATCGCGCCATGACGAGGGCTTCGTGTAGACCGGATATTCCAGCAAGCCGTCCGAATGGGATTCCTCCACCAAGGATTCGGGATTGCCGACGACGCCCGGAAGCAGGCGTCCGATGGCCTCGACCATGGCCAGGACTGCGACTTCTCCGCCGTTGAGGACATAGTCGCCCAAGCTGACCGGACGCACGGTGAAGTGCCCTGCCGCCCACTCCATGACGCGTTCGTCAATGCCTTCATAGCGGCCGCAGGCGAAAACGAGCTGCTCTTCCTCGGCGAGCTCATAGGCGAGTGCCTGGTTGAAGCGCTCCCCCGCGGGCGACGGCACAATCAGGACCGGCTTTTTCGCCGGCGCGTCCGACGAGCGCTCAGGCGCGGCAGTTCCAACCTCGGCATTTTGTGCAAAGGCAATGGATTCCAAGGCCTGGGCCCAGGGCTCGGCCTTCATGACCATGCCCGCACCGCCACCATACGGAGTGTCGTCCACGGTGCGGTGTTTGTCGGTGGTGAAGGCCCTCAAGTCATGGACATTGACCTCCAAGAGCCCATCCTGGCGGGCCTTGCCTATGAGGGAAAGCTCAAGCGGCGCCAGGTACTCGGGAAAGATGCTGACGACATCAATGCGCATTTAGGCGTCATCCTTGGTTTCAGCGTCGTCCTCTTCCGTATCGGTGCGGGAAGCATCAGTGTTCAGTTCGAAGAGCCCCGGCGGAGGCGTGAGCAACACATAGCCGTCTTCGACGTTGACCTCGGGCACGATCTCTTCGACGAAGGGCACCAGGATTTCCTTGCCGTCAATGTCTTCAATGACCAGCAGGTCCTGGACCGGCATGGTGTTGAGCGCGGTCACCTTACCTACGGTCTGCGAGCCGACGCGGACCTCAAGGCCGACGAGCTCATGCTCGTACCAGCCTTCGTCGTCGTCCTCTTCCAGCTCTTCGGTCTCGATGAACAGCTTCGCGCCGCGGATTTCCTCCGCCTGGTTGCGCGTGGAGATCTCTTCGAAACCGAGCAATAGGATGTCCTTGTTCCACCGGGCGCTGCTGATGGTCAAGGGGCCGGCCTTCGCGGGCTCCACCACAAATTCGGTGCCCGGGACGAAACGATCGCCAGGGGCATCGGTGAGCACCTGGACGGTGACTTCGCCGCGGATTCCGTGGGGCTTGCCGATTCGGGCAACCTGGAGCTGCATGGGGTTCCTCTGATTTCTTCGCTGGGCCCGGATGAGGGACCCACGGCTGGGTTTGCTCGTAAAACAATCCGGCCCCTCCACCATAATCTGGTGAAGGGGCCGGATTTAAGACAAGTATTGCTGAGCGCGTTACCGGCGACGGTCGGTGTCTACGACGTCGACCCGCACCTGCTCGCCGCCCGCCAATGCCGCAATCACAGTGCGCAAAGCGCGTGCGGTGCGACCCTGGCGACCGATCACCCGTCCGAGGTCGTCCTGGTGAACGCGCACCTCGAGGGATTCCCCGCGGCGGTTGTTCTTGGCACTGACCTTGACGTCCTCAGGACTGTCAACGATCCCACGGACCAAGTGCTCGAGCGCTTCTGCCAGCAACTTACTCAGCCTCGGTGGTCTCTGCTTCAGCGTCAGCGGGAGCTTCAGTTGCTTCCGACTGCTTGGCCTTCTTGGTGATGGCTTCCGGAATGATGACGGAACCCTTCTCCGGTGCAACGAAAGCAGGCTTGGCGACCTTGGTCTTCAGCGTGCCTTCCTGGCCCGTGAGGCCCTTGAACTTCTGCCAGTCACCGGTGATCTTGAGGATCGCGGCAACCTGCTCGGTCGGCTGGGCGCCGACGGACAGCCAGTACTGTGCACGCTCGGAGACAACCTCGATGTACGAGGGCTCTTCGGTGGGGTGGTACTTGCCGATTTCTTCAATCGCACGGCCATCGCGCTTGGCGCGGGAGTCCATGACGACGATGCGGTAGTACGGTGCGCGCATCTTACCGAAGCGCTTAAGGCGAATCTTTACGGCCACTTTTGTGGTCACTCCTGTTTCTGAAACGGGGTTGAGCCCGTCGTTCTGCACCCGTGGGGCGGGCCATACTTGAGGGTTCCAAGGACAAGATGCACACACGGAGAGAGGGGCCGCGCGGATCGAGTACCTGTCCATTGTGCCAGATGGCGGACAGTATTTCGAACACGCAGCCCGTGCGGCGGCTTTTCTGCGGGATTACTGCTCAGCGGACCAGACGTAGAGACCGCCCCGTTCGGCCTTTTCGACGTCGCTCGCGAGGGCCGCCAACTGCTGGACGTACAGGCGGGCCTGTTGGGCATCAAAGGGCATGTCCTCTTGGGCCGCCCAGCGTTCGGCGACGTCGTCGAGGACGTTCCCTTCGCCTTCGGTCTCGTAGCTAAGGAGCTCAGACAGGGCACGCACCATCGCTTCCGGGACGCCCAGCAAGGCGTCGCTGGTGACGTCCACCAAAGCAAGCTCATAGTCGGCCCCGCCTGCGTGCACGGCCGTGCCCGCGAGGTCGCCGAGTTGTTCTACTTCGAAATCGCTGATTCCCGGGATCCGTACCGCGGCGCCGGATACGTCGCTGCCCTTCTCCAGGGCAGCGGCCCTCTTGAGTGCTTCATCGTGGGTGGCAACAAAGATTTCAGCAAAGCCCATGGAAAGTACTCTCATTCAGTCGTGCCAACGGAGCTGCGGCGCAGCGGCCGAGATGCGCCACGCCGTCGGATCAAGCGTAGCGGACCGCGACCCGCAGACGGTTGCGCCACGGGTCCTCGAAGCGCAGCTCCTGGCCTGTGTGGTGCGAGGCGATGCCCGCTACCTTGAGGCGATCTGCGAGCGCGCCGACGTCGTCTCCTGACGGCACCTCGATGACAACCTCCCCGAGGCCGAGGGTGTCTTTGCGCGGACCTGCACCGCGGCTGTTCCACACGTTCATGGCCATGTGGTGGTGGTAGCCACCCGCGGAGACGAACAGGGCCTGCCCGTGCCAGCCGGCGGTCTGCTCGAAGCCCAGGGTGTCAACGTAGAAATCATGGGCGGTCCGCACGTCACCCACTTGGAGGTGGACGTGCCCGACGCCGGCGCCCGCCCCATGCTGGCCCGTCACGGCCGCTTCACTCAGGTACTGCTGGAGGTAGCGCTGCGGCGGGAGCGGCAAGCTGTCCATCACGACCGAGCTGCCGTTCCACTCCCAGCCTTCACGGGGCTTGTCGTAGTAGAGTTCGATGCCGTTGCCCTCCGGGTCGGTGAAGTAGAAGGCTTCGCTGACCAAGTGGTCGGCACTGCCGACGAAGGCGTGGGGTTCGTACTGCGCGGCGGAGGCAACAGTTGCGGCGAGCGAGGGCTGATCCTCGAAAAGCAGCGCCGTGTGGAAGAGTCCGGCCTCTCCGCGGCCCGGGATCTGGAGACCAGCGGCCGGCGCGAGGTGCACCAACGGCTTGCCTAGCCGGCCGAAGTAGAGCCCGCCGTCCTGTTCGGCGACAACGTCCAGCCCCAGCGCCCGCTGGTAGTAGTCGCCCATGAGCTTCATGTCCCCCACTTTGAGCATGACAGTGCCCATGGTGAGTTCGGCAGGAAGGAGATCCTGGCTGGATGTGATGGTCATGTGAAACTCCCGGCTTTTTGTGGCGCCGCCCTTCGGCAACCTCTATGTATCTAAATTACTTGAAGCTTCAATTTATTCCTAATGCCCGGCGCTTCCTGAAATGTGTCCCCTCAGAACGGTGCATCCGGGCTGCAGCACGATCTCTAGGGACGCTCGGGGATCCTTTGCGTAGAGCACGACGTCTGCGCTGGCGCCTTCGCTGATGCGGTCGGCACCCAACCACTCACGGGCGGACCAGCAGGCAGCATCGAGGGCGGCGGCCGCCGGAAGACCCGCCCGCTGGAGTTCCAGGATCTCCTCGCCGATCCGGCCGTGTTTGATGACGCTTCCGGCGTCGGTTCCGGCGTACACCCGCACTCCGGCGTCGAACGCCTCAAGGACCCGCTCATGCCTGCCCTCCCACAACGCGATCATGTGGGCGGCGTAGCGCGGAAATTTGGTTTCAGCCTGCTTCGCGATGTCCGGAAACGTCGCAATGTTGATGAGCGTGGGGACAATCGGCACATCCTGGTCCAGCAGCCGGGGAATGTGGTGGGGCAATAATCCGGTGGCGTGCTCGATGCAGTCGATCCCGGCGTCGAGCATGTCATCGATTGTCCCTTCGGCGAAGCAATGGGCGGTCACCCGCGCCCCCTCGTCGTGTGCGGCCGCGACGGCGTCCTTGACGACGGCGGCCGGAAAGGACGGGCCGAGATCCCCGGCGGAGCGGTCGATCCAGTCCCCCACGATCTTGACCCAGCCGTCTCCGGACCGCGCCTGCTTGCGGACTGCCTCCATCAGATCCTCCGGCTCCACCTCTTCGGCCAGCCCGGGGATGTACCGCCGTTGCCGCGCGATGTGCCTGCCCGCGCGGATGATCCTCGGCATGTCCGCCCGGCGTTGCAGCCAGCGCGTGTCGCTTGCGGATCCGGCATCGCGGATCAAGAGGGTCCCGGCATTCCGGTCCGCAGTCGCCTGCAGGCGGGCAGTCTCCTCGTCGACAGCTCCGCCCTTGCCCAAGCCAACGTGGCAATGCGCGTCGACCAGGCCGGGAAGCACCCAACCGTCCAGGACGACGTCGGGCTTCGCAAGGGGCCGGACGAAGGTCAGCCGTCCGTCGACCGACCAGAGGCCGCGCCGTTCCTCCTCCGGCCCGGTGAGGACGGCGCCGCTGAATTCGATGATTTCCGCCATGATTCCACCCTAGTTCCCGGGAGCTTCGCCGGCGCGGTCACATCTGTCACAAGCGCTGGCAGCTGTGGTAGCTTCGTCTACGACCACACGGGGGCCCTTGCAAGGGCTGAGATCGGGCTGATGCAGCCTGCGACCGTTGAACCTGTCCGGGTAATGCCGGCGAAGGAAGTGAGTAATCCTTTGAGCACCAAAGAAACACAGCTGAGCCCTACCCAAAAGGGATCGGACCACGATGTGACCCAATCCCTCAAGTCGCATTCCCTCGCGTTCCTGGAGGATGCCGACACGGGAATCCGGGTTCCAGTGACGGAAATCGCCCTCGAACCGTCCCCCAACGGCGAGGCCAACGCCCCGTTCCAGGTGTACCGGACCGCCGGACCCGGGAGTGATCCCGTAGTGGGCCTCGAACCGTTCCGCAGCGAGTGGATCGAAGCCCGCGGCGACACCGAGGCCTACAGCGGCCGCGAACGGAACCTGCTCGACGACGGCAAGTCTGCCGTCCGCCGCGGCGCCGCCTCCGCGGAGTGGAAGGGGGCTCAGCCGGTGCCCCGCCGCGCCGTCGACGGCAAGACCGTGACACAGATGCATTACGCGAAACAGGGCATCGTCACGCCCGAAATGCAGTTCGTGGCACTTCGCGAAAACTGCGATGTGGAACTCGTCCGCAGCGAGGTCGCTGCCGGCCGGGCCATCATCCCCAACAACATCAACCACCCCGAATCCGAACCGATGATCATCGGCAAGGCGTTCCTGGTGAAGATCAACGCCAATATCGGCAACTCGGCCGTCACCAGCTCCATCGCCGAAGAGGTCGACAAATTGCAGTGGGCAACGCAATGGGGCGCCGACACCGTCATGGACCTGTCCACGGGCGATGACATCCACACCACCCGCGAATGGATCATCCGTAACTCCCCCGTACCGATCGGCACCGTGCCCATCTACCAGGCCCTCGAGAAGGTCAACGGCGAAGCCAACAAGCTCACGTGGGAAATCTTCCGCGACACCGTCATTGAGCAGTGCGAGCAGGGCGTGGACTACATGACCATCCACGCCGGCGTGTTGCTGCGGTACGTGCCGCTCACCGCGAACCGCGTGACGGGCATCGTTTCCCGTGGCGGCTCCATCATGGCGGGCTGGTGCCTGGCCCACCACGAGGAAAACTTCCTCTACACCCACTTCGACGAGCTCTGCGAAATCTTCGCCAAGTACGACGTCGCGTTCTCGCTGGGTGATGGACTGCGCCCGGGCGCGACGGCGGACGCGAACGACGCCGCGCAGTTCGCCGAGCTGGACACCTTGGCCGAGCTCACGAAGCGCGCGTGGCAGTACGACGTGCAGGTCATGGTCGAAGGCCCCGGACACATCCCGTTCCACTTGGTGCGGGAGAACGTGGAGCGCCAGCAGGAGCTGTGTGACGGCGCGCCGTTCTACACGCTGGGCCCCCTTGTCACCGACGTCGCCCCGGGCTACGACCACATCACCTCCGCCATCGGCGCCACGGAGATCGCACGCTTCGGAACCGCGATGCTCTGCTACGTCACTCCGAAGGAACATCTGGGCCTGCCCAACAAGGACGACGTCAAGACCGGCGTGATCACGTACAAAATCGCCGCCCACGCCGCTGACCTGGCCAAGGGACACCCCGGCGCCCACGAACGCGACGATGCGCTGTCCAAGGCCCGCTTCGAGTTCCGCTGGCGTGACCAGTTCGCGCTGTCGTTGGATCCGGTCACGGCCGAATCCTTCCACGACGAGACACTCCCGGCAGAACCGGCCAAGACGGCGCACTTCTGCTCCATGTGCGGACCAAAATTCTGCTCCATGCGCATTAGCCAGGACATCCGCGACGAATACGGCTCGGCTGATTCACAAGCGGCCATCGCGGAAATGTATAGCGGCATGCGCGAAAAGAGCGAGGAGTTCCTGGCATCAGGGGGCAAGGTCTACTTGCCCGAGCTTGAGGTTCCCGCAGGAAAACGTGAGGCGGCGTCAGGAAACCTGAACTGATCAGGAAGCCTGGACTGATCCTGCGCGGCTGGCATCCGCGATGAAGGAGCGGATGATCCGGTCTCCTTCAACTGAGTCATGAGGCCGGTGTCCTCCAGCCGCAACGCGGTGGAGGGCGCCGGTTTCCTGCAAGTACCCGGCGATCTCTTCGTATAGGGGTTCCCAACCACCGGTCAGCACAAGCGTGGGAACTCCCGGCACAATGTGCAGGGGCGCTTCCCACGGCGGAGCCTGCAGCCGCAGGCGCCGCGCGGTTCGCCGGGCCTCCGGGGTGCTGAGGACAGCCGCCTCGGAAGAAAACGCCCTGCGGACGAATTCGCGTTGGTAATCGTCATCGCTGAGTTCGTGCCGGATCCGGAACAACGGCTCCATCAATGTCCGGTACGCCGCGGTGGCGGGTAGTTCGGCTGTCAATGAAAGACAAGCCGGTTCCACGAGCACGAGGGAGCGGACCAGGTCCGGCCGCTCCACCGCGGCCAACATGGCGGAAATCGCGCCTTGCGAGTGCGCGACCACATGGCCCCCACGCGCGGGGCCCGGGGCCGATGCGGCCTCCCGAGCTCCGAGGCACTCGAGGATAATCTCCACATCGGCTGCAACATCGGATTCCAAAGGCTCGGTCTGCGCATCAAAGCCGTGGCGTTTCAGGAACAGTGCATCGTACGCCAGCGCCATGCCATGCTGTTTCGGCCACGCCGCAGCGCCGAATGTGCCTGCTCCATGGACGAACACGACGCGCTGCTTTTGCATCCCCCCAGCCTATGGCACGGGGCTGACAACCCAACTCACTAGCAGTTGTTGTCGTTCTGAGGGGTCAAAACGACACCTACTGCTAGCCAGTTGGGTGGGACGGCTACTTGCCGAGGAACTTGTCGAAGCCCTTGGGCAGGTTCAGCTGTGAGGGGTCGAAGTCGCCGGAAGGCTGGCCGAATGCCGCGCCGGTGCGGACGGCGTTCGCCCGCTTGTTCTCGGCGTCGCGCAGTTCCTGGGCAGCCTTGGCGGGGTTTCCGGAACGGGCCTTCTTCTTGGGCGCATTCTTGCTTGCCTTGCGGGACCCGCCACCGAGGCCGGGCATGCCAGGCATCCCGGGCATGCCGCCGCCCTGGGCCAGCTTCTTCATCATCTTCTGGGCCTGCGCAAAACGCTCCAGGAGGCCGTTGACCTCGGAGACGTGCACACCGGAACCACGGGCGATGCGGGCCCGACGGGAGCCGTTGATGATCTTCGGAGCCAGACGCTCGTGCGGGGTCATGGAGCGGACAATCGCCTCCACGCGATCGATTTCCCGCTCGTCGAACTGCTCCAGCTGCTGGCGGATGTTCTGCGCACCCGGCATCATCATGAGCATTTTCTTCATGGAGCCCATGTTGCGGATCTGCTGCATCTGGGCGAGGAAGTCGTCCAGGGTGAAGTCTTCCTGGTCGGCGAACTTCTTCGCCATCCGGGCCGCTTCATCCTTGTCCCAGTTCTTCTCGGCCTGTTCGATCAGGGTGAGAACGTCACCCATGTCGAGGATGCGGGAAGCCATGCGGTCCGGGTGGAACAGTTCGAAGTCGTCCAGGCCTTCGCCGGTGGATGCGAACATGACCGGCTTGCCGGTGACGGACGCGACCGAGAGCGCGGCACCACCGCGGGCGTCGCCGTCGAGCTTCGACAGCACGACGCCGGTGAAGTTGACGCCTTCGTCGAAGGCAACTGCCGTGTTGACGGCGTCCTGGCCGATCATGGAGTCAATGACGAACAGCACTTCGTTCGGGATGATCGCCTGGCGGATACGGCGCGCCTGGTCCATCATTTCGGCGTCGACGCCGAGGCGTCCCGCGGTGTCCACGATCACGACGTCGTGCAGCTTCTGCCGGGCTTCGTCGACGCCGGCGCGTGCGACGGCGACGGGGTCGCCGGTGGGAACATCCAGATCCGAGGTGGTGCCGGGGTGCGGAGCGAACACAGGTACGCCGGCCCGTTCGCCGACAATCTGGAGCTGCGTAACGGCGTTTGGACGCTGGAGGTCGGCGGCAACGAGCACAGGGCTGTGGCCTTGCGCCTTGAGCCATTTGGCAAGCTTGCCCGCGAGGGTGGTCTTACCCGCACCCTGCAAGCCGGCGAGCATGATGATGGTGGGCCCGGTCTTCGCCAAGCGGATACGGCGGGTCTCGCCGCCGAGGATCTCCTGGAGTTCCTCATTGACGATCTTGACGATCTGCTGGCTCGGGTTCAGTGCCGCGGAAACCTCGGCGCCCAAGGCGCGTTCACGGATGCGGCCGGTGAACTCGCGGACCACGGGCACGGCAACGTCGGCGTCCAAAAGGGCACGCCTGATCTCGCGGACGGTGGCGTCGACGTCGGCCTCAGTGAGGCGGCCCTTGCCACGGAGATTCTTGAAGGTTGCTGTCAACCGGTCAGAGAGTGAATTGAACACGCGCCGTGCACTTCTTTCAATGGTCTACGAATGGCGGCCGTTCCGACGCACCAATATCTTGACGATTCCTGCCCCAAACAAATCTGACTCAACTGAGGGACTCGACTATCTAGGGTACCAAGACGCGCCTGCAAGATGGCATGCTGGCACAGTGACCAGCAAAACAACAGTAAATACGTTGCTCATCCTAGGCGCCTCCGGAGATCTGACGGGCCGATTGCTGTTGCCGGGCCTCGCCAGGCTCGTGGCAAGCGGCCTCGCGGACGGCCTGAAGCTTGTCGGAGCGGGCTCCGACCCATGGACGCCCGAACAATGGACCAAACGCGTGGGCGACGCCTTCGAGGAGGCAGCCAAGGGTGCAAGTGCCGCAGGCAAGAAAGCAATCGCGGCACTGGAGAAAAGTACCGAATACCATCAAGTGGATGTCACGGCGGACGGCCAGCTCGCGACGCTCCTGGCCGGGCTTGAAGCACCAATCGCCGTCTATTTCGCTTTGCCTCCACACATCAGCCAGAAGGCCTGCGAGGTCCTCACCGCCCAGCAGCTCCCTCCCGAAACTAGCCTGGTGATGGAGAAACCCTTCGGATCCAGCTCCGAATCCGCCCGTGAACTCAACAAGACCCTCGCCGCTTTGGTCCCGGAAGACCACATCCACCGCGTGGACCACTTCCTTGGCAAGGCCACCGTCTTCAACATCCTGGGCCTGCGCTTCGCCAACAGGTTCCTGGAGCCGGTGTGGAACCGGGACCACATCGAAAAAGTGGAGATCATCTTCGACGAAGACCTCGCACTCGAAGGGCGTGCCCGCTACTACGACGGAGCCGGCGCCCTCAAGGACATGATCCAGAGCCATTTGCTCCACATCATGGCATTGCTTGCCATCGATGCCCCTTCCACCATCGGCGAGCGCGATCTCCGCGACGCCATTTCAACGGTGCTGCGTGCGAGCAGCATCACCGCGCCCTACAAGAAGTCCACCCGACGGGCGCGCTACACCGCCGGCCGGATCGGCGACCGGGACGTGCCGGACTATGTCGCCGAAGCGGGCGTGGACCCTGCACGGGAAACGGAGACGCTCGCAGAAGTCGAAGTCGGAATCGATAACTGGCGCTGGAAAGGCGTCCCCTTCATCCTGCGCTCGGGAAAGGCTTTGGGTGCCGCGCGGAAAGAGGCGATCGTCACCTTCCGGCCCGTCCCGCACCTGCCGTCCGGATTCGAGGGTGTGGACTCCCCCAACCAGCTGCGCATCGGCTTCGGTCCTGACACCTTGCAGATCGACGTCGACGTCAACGGTCCCGGAAATATCTTTACTCTCGATCGAGTGACGCTCAACGCAGAACTGAATGCCTCCGATCTGCTGCCCTACGGAGAAGTGTTGGAAGGCGTCATTACCGGCGATCCGCTGCTCTCGGTGCGCGGCGACACCGCCGTCGACTGCTGGCGGATCATCGAGCCCGTGCTCAAGGCCTGGGCCAAGGATTCCGTGCCGCTCGAAAAGTACGACGCCGGCGGGCCGGGTCCCGTGGACTGGCCCACCGCCGTCGGGGACTAACCAGGCGGCCACGCTCCTGCGCTCCTGCGCAAGGGCACACGCAAGAGGGGCCGGGTACCTTTCCAGGTACCCGGCCCCTCCTTTGCGTTGGGCCTTAGATGGCTGCTGCGCCTCGCTCGCCCGTGCGGACACGGACTGCTTCGTAGACGTCCACGGTCCAGACCTTGCCGTCACCGGCACGGCCGGTATTGGAGGAAGCAATCAGGACATCGAGGATGTCGTCTGCCTGCTCATCCGTGGCCAGGACCTCCACGCGGATCTTGGGAAGCAGGTCCACGTTGTACTCGGCCCCGCGGTACACCTCGGTGTAACCACGCTGCCGGCCGTAGCCGCTGGCCGCGCTGACCGTCAGTCCCTGTACCC
Source organism: Arthrobacter sp. FW306-1B-F12A (assembly GCF_058781865.1). Lineage (NCBI taxonomy): Bacteria > Bacillati > Actinomycetota > Actinomycetes > Micrococcales > Micrococcaceae > Arthrobacter > Arthrobacter sp. FW306-1B-F12A. The sequence goes on along the minus strand of NZ_JBYSXD010000001.1, from coordinate 215,607 downwards.
CGTATGCTTCGAGCCCCTCGCGGATGGCGTCGAGCTTCTCCGGGCGGACGATCGCCGTAATGAGTTTCATGCCTGGACACTCTCCTTGCCTGATACGGATGCTTCGTCAGCTGCTTCGGACGATACCTTGCCGGTGATGAGGTCGTGAAGGGGCTGGAAGCTTCCGCCGTGGCCGCCGACACCGAACTCGTACGCCGTCTCGGCGTGCAGGCTGAGGTCTGCTCCGGCGATCTCCTGGCGTTCGGAGATGCGGAAGCCCATGAGCTTGTGAATCGGGTAGGCGATGATGAACGTCATCACGCCGGTGAAGACGATCGAGCAAAGCGCTGCGAGGGACTGTGCAACCAGCTGGGTGGTCCCCCCGCCGTAGAACAGGCCTGCGGGACCCTGGGTCGGGGTGGCGAGGAAGCCGATGGCCACGGTGCCGATGATGCCGGACACCAGGTGGACGCCGACGACGTCCAGGGAGTCGTCGTAGCCGAGCTTGAACTTCAGGCCGACAGCAAGGGCCGAGGCGACGCCGGCTGCAATACCGAGTGCGATGGCGCCGAGCGGGGAAACGTTGGCGCAAGCCGGGGTGATGGCAACCAGGCCGGCGACGACGCCCGATGCCGCACCAAGCGACGTGGGGTGGCCGTCACGGATGCGCTCCACGACAAGCCAGCCGAGCATGGCCGCTGCCGGTGCGACGAGCGTGTTGATCCAGATCAGGCCAGCCTGCTGCACGTTTGCGGCGGCACCGGCGTTGAAGCCGAACCAGCCGAACCAGAGGATGGCTGCACCGAGCATGACCAGGGGCACGTTGTGCGGGCGGTGGTTCGGGTCCTTGCCGAAGCCCTTGCGGTTGCCGATGATCAGGACGAGGATGAGGCCGGCCACACCGGCGTTGATGTGCACCACGGTGCCACCGGCGAAGTCGATGACGGGAGCGAAAGTCTGGCCGAACCAGCCGGTTGCCGAGAAGAGGCCGCCGCCCCAGACCATGTAGGCCAGGGGTGCGTAGACGAGGGTGGCCCAGATCGGGGTAAACAGCGTCCAGGCCGAGAACTTGGCGCGGTCCGCGATGGCACCGGAGATGAGGGCGACGGTGATGATCGCGAAGGTTGCGGCGTATCCAACGTGGAGGAGGTCTGCCGGATCGGTGAAGTTGTGCAGACCGAAGTGGCTGAACGGATTCGCGAAGATCTGGAAGAAGTTGTCCGTGTTGCTTGTGGACATCGAGGCGCCCCACAGGACCCATACGAGGGTCACTGTGCCGATGGCGATGAAGCTCATCATCATCATGTTCAGGGCGGCCTTGGCACGGGTCATGCCGCCATAGAAGAATGCCAGGCCCGGGGTCATGAACAGCACGAAGGCTGATGCGACCAGGAGCCAAACGAGACCGGCGGTGAAGTCCATGTCTACGTCCTCTCTGCTTTTAGTTGCGGGCTGAGCCGCCTGTCCCAACGCATTTGCGTTCTACATAAGAGTTTTGCGGGGCAGTGTTTCACCTGCGAAGGTTTTAGATTGCGGGGCTGTTACAAGAACTTCTCGAACGTAAATGGTGCATATCACCCTTGTTACGGATATGTTTCGTCAGTTCCACTTTCCCCGCGCTCGTACTACCCAGAGGACCCCGACACCATGACTGCAAGCCCCGAATCCCCCGCCAATCAAGGAGCGAGGGCCGCGAAGGCTGCAATGCCACGGGACATCAAGGTGATGTTGGCGGCAGCGTTCCTGATTGCCCTGGGTTTCGGCCTCGTGGCGCCCGTACTCCCCCAGTTCGCCACGACGTTCGACGTCGGAGCAACGGCAGCCGCGGTGATCGTGAGCATTTTCGCGTTCATGCGCTTGGTGTTCGCTCCGGCCGGGGGTGCCCTGATGGGTCGGTTCGGCGAGCGTCCCGTGTACATCGCAGGGTTGCTGATTGTGGCTGCGTCGACGGCAGCCTGCGCCTTCGCCCAGAACTATTGGCAGCTGCTGGTCTTCCGGGGCCTTGGCGGAGCCGGTTCCGTAATGTTCACGGTTGCGGCGATGGGCCTCTTGATCAGGCTCGCCCCTCCGGAAAGCCGCGGACGGGTCTCCGGCGCGTACGCCTCCGCATTCCTGATCGGCAGCGTCCTGGGGCCCGTGGTTGGCGGGCTGCTCGCCGGGTTCGGCCTGCGCGTCCCCTTCCTCGCCTACGCGGCAGCCTTGGTCCTGGCGGCCTTGGTTGTTCGCACGCAGCTGACGGGACGTTCAGGGGGAGCGACGCAAGGCGGCGCGGCGGGGCCGGCAATGCGCATGAAGGAGGCTTTGGGCGATTCTGCCTACCGGGCCGCCCTGTTCTCCAGTTTCAGCAATGGCTGGGCGACCTTCGGCGTGCGAATGGCCACTGTCCCCTTGTTCGCAGTGGTTGTGCTGGCCGGAGGCTCCGCCTCGGCGGGTTGGGCGCTGGCCGTGTTCGCGGGAGGAAACGCGCTGGCGCTGACCTTCTCCGGCCGCATGGCTGATAGTTTCGGCCGGAAGCCCATGATGCTGCTGGGCTTGATAGTCACCGGCCTGGCCACCGCGACCATCGGGTTGACCGGCAATCTTCCCGCGTTTTTCGCTGCGTCGGCTGCTGCCGGCTTCGGCTCCGGCTTGCTGAACCCGGCCCAGCAGGCCGCCGTCGGGGACATCATCGGCCGTGGCCGTTCCGGCGGCAAGGTGCTGGCGGCTTTCCAGATGGCCTCCGACGCCGGAGCTATTGTTGGCCCTGTCCTCGTCGGCCTCGTGGCTGATGGACTTGGCTACGGCTGGGCCTTCGGCGCAACCGGCGGCATCCTCCTGCTCGCCGCCGTCGGCTGGTCCGCGGCACGCGAGCCGATGCAGCGCGGCCAGGAAAGCGTCGACTCACCCAACTAGCTAGCAGTAGATGTCGTTAAGAGCCTTGAAAACGACAACAACTGCTAGTTAGTTGGGCTGGATGCGCCTAGTTGAGCAGGGCGTCGACGAAGGCTTCGGCCTCGAACGGCGCGAGGTCGTCCGGGCCTTCGCCCAGTCCAACAAGCTTGACCGGCACGCCGAGGGCCTTTTGGATCGCGACGACGATCCCGCCCTTCGCGGTACCGTCCAGCTTCGTAAGCACGATTCCCGTGATGTTGACTACCTCGGAGAAGACCTTGGCCTGGTTCAGGCCGTTCTGTCCGGTGGTCGCATCCAGTACGAGCAGGACTTCGTCCACTTCGGCCAGCTTCTCGATGACGCGCTTGACCTTGCTGAGCTCGTCCATGAGGCCAACCTTGTTTTGCAAGCGGCCGGCGGTGTCGATCATGACGACATCCACTTCCTGCTCAATGCCGGACTTGACGGCTTCATAGGCGACAGAGGCTGGGTCTGCGCCGACGACGTGCGACCTGACGGTTGCGACGCCGACACGCTGGCCCCACGTAGCGAGCTGCTCGGCAGCCGCTGCGCGGAAGGTGTCGGCGGCGCCCAGCAGGACGTCCTTGTCTTCGGCGACGAGAACGCGCGCCAGCTTGCCGACGGTGGTGGTCTTGCCCACCCCGTTGACGCCGACGACGATCATGATGGCCGGGTGGGCTCCCTTGCGTTCCACGTTCAGGCTGCGGTCCATCGTGGGATCCACGAGCTTGATGAGTTCCTCGCGCAGGAGGGCCTTGACATCCTCGGGGCTACGGGTGCCTTGGACCTTGACCCGCGCACGCAAGGCATCGACCAGCTGCATGGTGGGCTCGGTGCCGAGGTCGGCGAGCAGCAGTGTCTCTTCGACTTCGTCCCAGACGTTTTCGTCGATCTTGTCGCTCGAAAGCAGGGCCAGGAGACCCTTCCCGAGAATGCTGTTCGATTTGACCAACCGCGCGCGAAGCCGGTTGAGGCGGCCCTCGACAGGCGCAGGGGTCTCCACCTGGATAAGTTCCAGTCCCGCGGCGTCGTCCGGAACGTCGGTCTCCGGTACGGCGAGGTCGGCGGGTTCGACGACGGGCCCGGGCGCCGTGCGATCCGGCGCGGTCCCGGGGGCGTCGTCGACGATCGTTCCGCCGCCTGCCGGCGCCTTGTCGGCGGGGTCGTTGGCGTCGCGCTTTCCAGCGTAAGTCGAGGAGGACTTCCGCGCCTTGAGCAGGACAGGAATCAGCCCTCCGACCACCACGATGGCAGCGACAATGGACAAAATAATGGGGAGGAGATCGTTCACTCCCCTAGCTTCTCACAAAGCTAGACCTCGGCACCGAGCCTTTGGCTGATGACGGTGGACACGCCGTCGCCCCGCATAGTCACTCCGTAGAGGGCGTCCGCGACTTCCATGGTCCGCTTCTGGTGCGTAATGACAATCAGCTGGCTGGACTCGCGCAGCTCTTCGAAAATCGTGATCAGCCTGCCCAGGTTCGTATCGTCCAACGCGGCTTCCACTTCGTCCATGACGTAGAACGGCGAAGGCCGCGCCTTGAAAATCGCCACGAGCAGCGCGACAGCCGTCAACGACCGTTCGCCACCGGAAAGCAAGGACAACCGCTTGATCTTCTTCCCGGCAGGCCGTGCCTCCACCTCGATGCCGGTGGTCAGCATGTCATCAGGGTCCGTCAGCACCAACTTGCCTTCACCGCCGGGGAAGAGCCGCGCAAAGACGTGGTCGAACTGTTTGGAGGTATCGGCGAAGGCCTCGGCAAAGACCTGCTGGACGCGGTTGTCCACCTCCTTGATGATGTCCAAAAGGTCCTTGCGACTGGACTTGAGGTCTTCCAGCTGCGTGCTCAGGAATTGGTGGCGCTCCTCGAGTGCGGCGAATTCCTCAAGCGCCAGGGGGTTCACTTTGCCAAGGGCTGCGAGGTCCCTTTCGGCCTTGCGGAGCCGTTTCTCCTGCTCGGCGCGGACGAAGGGAACACCCTCGACGATGGCGTTCCCGTCCTCGTCCACCGGCGCGCGGAGTTCGGCCCACTTGTCCACGGCAGCCGCGGGCACGGGAACGGGCTGCTCCGGACCGAAGTCGGCCACGAGTTGTTCCGCCGACAGGCCAAGCTCCTCGATGGCGCGGGTTTCCAGCGTTTCGATCCTGAGCCGTTGCTGGGCTCGCGCGAGTTCGTCGCGGTGGACGGAGTCCGTCAGTCCCGCCAGCTCCTGGGCCAACTTCTCATTGCTGCTCCGGACATCAGCGAGTTCCTTTTCGCGCTGCTCCCGGACGGCCTCGGCGACGTCCCGGGCGCGGGCGGCCAGGTCCACTGACACGTCAACGAAACGCACGGTCTGTTCGACGGCGGAAGCAACGGCGGAAGCCCGCTCGGCTTGCGCTTTGCGACGCAAGGCCCGGCGCGCAGCTTCCTCCCGTGCCCGCCGTTCGCTCGCGGCGGCCCGCTCCAAGGAGGCGGCCCGGTTGCTGGTCGCGGCGAGCTGTTCTTCAGCGCTCCGCAAGCCCAGCCTGACCTCCATCTCACGGGACCGTGCTTCGCTGGCAGCCCTGGCCAAGGCATCGCGTTGCTCCGTGGACGGCTCTTCCTCCTGGGGGGCCTCTTCTGCTGCGGCCAACCGTTCCGCAGCAAGCTCAAGGGACTCCTCTGCCACGGCGATGTTCAGTTCGGCCTTGGCGATGGACTCCGCCATTCGATCGCGCTCCGCGACGGCGCTGCGCAACTGGGAATTCAAGTGGCCAAGCCGTTCGGCGACGGCAGCCAGGCGGGCATCCGAATCGTGGAGTTTGTCGAGCGCCGCGTTCGCCCGTTCCTGGGCATCGGCCCGGCGTGCTTCGGCTCCAGCCAGGGCGAACTTTCCCCGCTCAAGACGGGTGGCGAGCTCCAGGAGCCGGGCATCGGCGTCGTCCACTGCGGCCTGGACTTCAAGGAGCGACGGCGCCGTGGCCGATCCACCGTCCACCGTCAGTGCCCTGAAGACATCTCCTTCCCGGGTCACTGCGGTAAGCCCCGGGTTGCCGGCAATGAGGCTGGCCGCCGTTTCCAAGTCGTCGACGACGGCGGTGGACGCCAGGAGGGTCATGACGCCTCTCGCTTCGGGAGCGTCAGCCGCCACCAACTCGGCGGCCCAGCGAGCGCCGTCGGGCAGCATCGGCGACTCCGGCAGGCCAGCCTCGGGACCCGCAGAGGGCACAGCGCCTGCCACCAAAAGCGAGGCGCGTCCGGCGTCGGCGTCCTTCAAGAGCCGCATCGCGGCGACGGCCCCCGCGCCGTCCGCCACCACGACGGCGTCGGAAGCACTGCCAAGTGCTGCGGCCACGGCAGTCTCATACCCGGGCTCCACCCTCAGGAGGGAAGCGAGCGGGCCCAACACACCGGGGTGGTCCGAGGACAGAAGCCGCGAGGAGCCATCCTTGCGGTTGAGTCCAAGCTGCAAGGCATCACGGCGGGCGGTGAGCGCATCGCGTTCGCGGACTTCATCGCGTTCGGCAGCCTTCAACGCCTCAATCTCGGCGTTGATCTCGTCAAGAAGGGCGCTGGCGTCTTCGTATTCGGCGTCGAGGCTTTCTTCGCCGTCTTCGACGCCGGCCACTTGCGACTCGAGGGCCGTAAATTCGCTTTGCGCGTGGCGACGACGTTCCTCACCGGCTGCCAGCGATTCCCTGAGCCTGCCCCGCTCAGCCTCGGCCGCCTCGGCCCGGGAGCGTGCGGCGGCCAATTGACCGACGAGTTTCGCGAGGCCTTCACGGCGATCGGCGGCGGCCCGCAACACGGCAGTCAGGCGTTTGTCCTCGGCGGCGGCCAGGTTCTCGGCGTCCTGTTTGGCTGCGGTTGCCTCAAGCAGGCCCGCTTGCTTCGCCAGGATGTCGTGCTCGAGCTCCGATTGTTCCTGCCGGACCCGGGCGGCCTGCCGGTCCAGATGGTCCGGATCGCGGCCTGAATCCGGGGCGGCGTCGGAGGCGCCAAGGAGGCGGCGACGCTCGGTCGCGAGCGATCCCAGGGCGCGGAGCCGGTCCCTGGTTGCGGACAGCTGGTACCAATCGTCCCTGGCCGCATTGAGCCGGGGTGTCGCCTCGGCCGCGAGCTGCTCGAGGCGGATCTGGCGTTGGCGGCCTGCAGCGAGCTCCGCTTCTACTACCTCGCGGCGCTCTTTCAACGCGGCCTCGTCGGCGACATCCTTCTCCAACGCCCGGGTGTGCCGGACGAGATCATCGGCCAGCAGCCGGGACTTGGCGTCGCGGACGTCGAACTGCACGGTCTGGGCGCGGCGGGCGACTTCGGCCTGCTTGCCCAGCGGCGTGAGTTGACGACGGATTTCCGCCGTGAGGTCACCAAGGCGTTGCAGGTTCGCCTGCATGGCTTCCAGCTTGCGGACGGTCTTTTCCTTGCGACGCCGGTGCTTGAGGATACCTGCGGCTTCTTCAATGAATCCCCTGCGGTCCTCAGGGGTGGCGTGCAGGACGCGGTCCAACTGCCCCTGCCCCACGATCACATGCATCTCCCGGCCAAGGCCTGAATCCGAGAGCAATTCCTGGATGTCCAGGAGGCGGCAGGGCGATCCGTTGATGGCGTACTCGGATCCGCCGGTCCGGAAGAGCGTGCGGGAAATGGTGACTTCGCTGTATTCGATCGGCAGGGCGCCGTCTGCGTTGTCGATCGTCAGGGCAACGTGCGCGCGGCCCAGCGGAGGCCGCCCCGATGTGCCGGCGAAGATGACGTCTTCCATTTTGCCGCCGCGCAGGGTCTTGGCGCCCTGTTCGCCCATGACCCAGGCCAGCGCGTCAACCACATTGGACTTGCCCGAACCGTTGGGGCCAACAACGGCGGTGACGCCCGGCTCGAAGTCGAACGTCGTGGCCGACGCGAACGACTTGAATCCCCGGACAGTCAAACTTTTCAGATGCAAGGTGTTTCGGATCTCTTTCAATGTCGCCGGTGGCTACTTTACGGCTAAATCTACTGCCCGACGGCGGAAATCCCCGGATTTGCGGGGCAAACCGGCGAATCCGCGCTACCAACGGCCGTTGCGCGGCTTCGGCTGGCAGATCGGGCACGTGTACGAGGAGCGGTTCATGAATTGCTCGCGTTTGATCACACCCGGAAGTCCAACGGCGGAACACCGCCTGCACGGCTCGCCCGCCCGTCCATAGGCATCCAAGGACCGGGCGAAGTATCCCGAAACTCCGTTGACATTGACGTAAAGCGAATCGAAGCTCGTCCCGCCGGCTGCGAGGGCGTCGCTCATGACTTCCTTCGCGGCATCGACGAGCCTCACGGCATCGGCCCGCTTGAGGGTGTCTGTCGGTTTGGCATAGTGCAGCTTGGCCCGCCAGAGCGATTCGTCGGCGTAGATGTTGCCTATCCCGGAGATGACTCCCTGATCCAACAGGGCCCGCTTGAGCCCGGTCTTGCGGGCTTTGACCTTGCGGTAGAAGTCGTCAAAGGAAAAGTGCGGGTCCAGCGGATCGCGGGCGATGTGCGAGGCTTCTTCGGCAATTTCCGGGAGGGGTGTCTCGCCCTGGCCGCCGGGACCGCCGTCGGAGGTCGGTACAAGCGAGGTGACAAACAGTCCGCCGAAGATCCGTTGGTCCACGAACCGCAACTGCTCCGGCATGCCATCCGACGTGCTGAGGCGGAAGCGGACTTTGAGGTGCTTCTCGTCCGGAACCCCCGGATCCTGCATGAGGAGCTGCCCGCTCATACCGAGGTGCGCCATCAGCGCGACGCCGGGGACCGCTTCGCCGGGGATCATTTTGCCGGACACAGCCCCGCCGGTGCCGCCGGGTTCCTCGGTCCGCAGGGGCATCCACAGGAACTTGCCGCGCCGGACGACATCCAAAACCGTGGAGTTCTCAAGGTTCCCGATGAAGTCTTCCGTGCCCAACGCGTGACGGCGGATGGAACGGGGATCGAGCACCTCCACGTCAGTGATGGTCCGGCCGCGCACCCAGCGTGCCAGGCCGCGGCGGACCACTTCGACTTCGGGCAGTTCCGGCATGTGAAGAATCAGGCGCTGTGCGCGGGATCAGCCGGAGAGTCGGCTTTGCCATTCAGCGCGACCTTGCTGTTAAGGGTGCGCCACGCATCTGCTGCGGCTTCCTGCTCGGCTTCCTTTTTGGAGTGGCCCGTGCCTTTGCCGTAGGCGGTGCCGCCGATCTGGAGCACTGCCTCAAAGCTGCGCGCGTGGTCCGGGCCGGAGCCTTCGACTGCATAGTAGATGGACCCGAGCTGACGGCTTGCGGCAAGCTCCTGCATGCTGGTCTTCCAGTCGGTGCCGGCGCCAAGTGCTGCGGCATCCTTGAGCAAGGGTCCAACGAGCCGCATCACGAGCTGCCGGGCGGTCTCAATGTCGTTGGAAAGATACGTGGCGCCGATGAGCGCTTCCATGGTGTCCGCAAGAATTGAAGACTTGTTCTTACCGTCGGTGAGCCTTTCGCCCTGCCCGAGGTAGATGAATTCGCCGATTCCGAGGTCCCGGCCGATACCCGCCAGCGCGCGGGTGCTCACGACGGCGGAGCGTCGCTTCGCGAGTTCGCCCTCCGGAAGCGCCGGGTTGTCGCGGTAGAGCGAATCGGTCACGGAAAAGCCCAGGATGGAGTCGCCCAGGAATTCGAGGCGCTCATTGGTGGGAATCCCACCATTTTCATACGCGTATGAACGATGTGTCAGAGCAAGACGAAGCGTCTCGGCGTCAATGGAGACACCGAGACGCTTCAGAAGCTCTTCAGTTGAAGACATCCTTGTCAGCCTTGTGGCGGATTTAGACGTCTGCGACCTTGCGGCCCTTGTATTCAAGGAACAGCGCGGTCCCGGCAGAGTCGGTGACGACCTTTGCCTGGTGCGGCAGGCTGTAAACAACCTGGCCGTTTTCGATGGTCTTGACCAAGTTGGGGGCAGTTGCCTTCCACTGGGCACGGCGGGCGCGTGTATTTGCGCGAGACATTTTCCGCTTGGGAACAGCCACGGCTATCTCATTTCTCTTTTAGTCAACACTTACTAATCAGTTTGCCGGTCGGTCTTAGCCAGTTCAGCTAGGGCAGCCCAGCGAGGATCCAGGTCCTCGTGGTGGTGCCCCGGCTCGTCTTCCAGACGCACTCCGCAGATTGAGCAAAGGCCCTGGCAGTCTTCCCGGCACACCGGCTGGAACGGCAGCATGGTTACAACCGCGTCCCGCAACACCGGTTCAAGATCGATTAGATCGTGCTCGACTCGACGTTGCTCTTCATCGTCTTCTTCGTCCGAAAGCTCGACGCCTTCATAGAAGAAAAGTTCTTGCACATTGACCTCAAGGTCATACGCAAGGGGATCCAGGCATCGTCCGCATTCGCCCTTGACTTCAGCGAACACAGTTCCAGATACCAGAATTCCTTCGTGTACGGCCTCAAGCCTCAAGTCGAGCTCGATATCCGAGCCTTCCTGAACGCCAATGAGTGCCACGCCAAGGTCACTTGGCGCGGGTACATGTTCCGTGAGCGTCCGCATGCTTCCTGGACTACGTCCGAGGTCCTTGACGTCCAGCGTCAAGGGCGAACTTGCATCTCGCTTAATGAGAACTCCTGTAGAACATATGACCGACGTACCATCTTAGCCTGAACGCGCGAGCGGACTCAAACCGGGTCAATTACAACGCGTTCTGCCCGAGGTACCGATCCAGCTTACCCGTTGCCGGGCTACTCCGCTGCCGACCCGCCAGCAAGGAGCCTCCTGAGCACCGATTTAGGCACGAAATCGGAGACATCCCCGCCCAGGAGGGAGATTTCCTTGATGAGCGTGGACGACAAATGCAGGTAATGGGCCTCCGCCGGAAGAAAGACGGTCTCGACGCCGGACAACTGGCGGTTCATGGTGGCCATGGGAAGTTCGTAGTCAAAATCCGAGGACGAACGCAAGCCCTTCACGATCGCCGAAATTCCCCGGTGCCTGCAGTATTCGGCGAGCAGTCCCTCACCCATGGGCTCCACGATGATCCCCCGCAAGGAAGCCAGGGTCTCCCGGGCCATGTCCATGCGTTCTTCCAAGCTGAAGCGGTACTTCTTCGCGTAGTTGGTGGACACCGCGACGACGACTTCATCGAACAAGCCGGCGGCCCTTGCGATGACTTCCAAATGTCCGTTGTGGATAGGGTCGAAGGAGCCAGGGCACACAGCGCGTCTCATGGTTCGAACCTACCCCATCCGGGGCCGCAGGCACTATGGCGATACCATGGCTGAAACGGCGGGCCGGACGAGCCGGAAGCCAGCACCCAGGAAGGCAACCCCACAGTGACGAGCCCGGCCTCTCTCAGCCAGAACACGTCCGCCGCGCCATGGCAGCGAGCCGCCAGCGGAGCCAACCTGCTTTCGGCCGACGGCAGCCTAGGAGTGACCATCTTCGAAGAAATGACCACCCTGGCGATGTCCACCGGCGCCATCAACCTGGGCCAGGGATTCCCGGACGAGGACGGGCCGGCGGAAATCAAGGCAGCAGCCCAGGCGGCCATTACGGCGGGAGCCAACCAGTACGCTCCCGGCAAGGGCATCCCTGAACTTCGCGAGGCCATCGCCGCACACCAGGAACGCTTCTACGGACTGACCCCGGACCCGCAGACGGAAGTCGTTGTGACCACCGGAGCCACCGAGGCCATCGCCGCCGCATTGCTCGCATTCATCGAGCCCGGCGACGAGGTCCTGACTTTCGAGCCCTTCTATGACTCTTATGGCGCCATCATCGGACTTGCCGGGGCCAAGCATGTGACCGCTCCCTTGCTGGCACCGGACTTCCTTCCGGACGTGGATGCCATGGAATCGGCATTCAGCGAGCGCACCAAGGTTGTGCTGCTCAACAACCCGCACAATCCCACGGGGGCGGTCTTCCCGCGCGAGGTGCTGGTACGCGTCGTCGAACTCGCCCGGAAATACGATGCCGTGATCCTCAGCGATGAAGTCTACGAGCACCTCACCTTCGGTGTGCAGCACCTTCCGGTCGCCGGTATCCCCGGAGCGGCCGAACGAAGCGTTACGATTTCCTCGGCCGGCAAGACGTTCTCGTTCACCGGCTGGAAGATCGGCTGGCTCAGCGGACCCGCCCACCTTGTGGCGGCGATCCGCACCGTCAAACAATTCCTCAGCTACAGTTCCGGCACCCCCTTCCAAAGTGCGATCGCAGTGGGCCTTGCCCTTCCCGATGAGTTCTATAGCGGTATCGCGTCCACCCTCCAGCACAAGCGGGACATCCTGGCCGAGGGACTGCGGGCCGCCGGCTTCGGCGTCTACACGCCGCAGGGAACATACTTCATCAATGTGGACACCGCGCCCCTCGGCATCAGGGACTCCGTGGACTTGGCACGAAAGCTTCCGGAGCTCGTAGGAGTGGCCGCCATCCCTGTACCCGTGTTTTGCCACCCGGAAGGCGCGGAGAGGACGCGCAGCCTGCTCCGGTTCGCGTTCTGCAAGAAGACCGAAGTATTGGAAGAAGCGGCCGCCCGGCTGGCCACCCTGCGGAACAAGCTCTGACCGTGTCAACGGGGCAAAATCACGAGGGGCGTCGATTCCTGCGGGCCACCGGCCAGCATGCCGCAATCGAAGCCGACACGCTGATCGACGGCGCCTACATCCTGCGCATCGGCGACGCCGAGCAATCCCATGTCAACCTCGCGGAACCCGCGGAAATCTTCTACGAATACCTGCGCAGGATCGGCCATGTGGTGGATCTGGCCGCGCCGGCCGGACAAGCAATCACTGCACTTCATCTCGGCGCTGGGGCCTTGACCCTGGCCCGCTATATCCAGGCGACGAGGCCAGGTTCGGAACAACACGCCGTCGAACTCGAACGTGAATTGCTCGACTTCGTGCTGCAGAAGTTGCCCATGCCTGACGGCACCCTTTTGGAGACCCATATCGGCGACGCGCGCGAAACACTCGCCGAACTGCCCTCGGAACTCGAGTTCGACGTCGTGATCCTGGACATCTTCTCCGGTCCCGAGGCTCCGGCGCATATCGCCTGCCAGGAATTCTATGAAGAGGCCGCGGCGCGGCTCCGGCCCGATGGAGTGCTCATCGTCAACGTCGGCGACGAAGCAGCCCTGACCCTGGTACGCAGCCAGGTCGCCGCGATGCGCCGGGCGGTGCCGGACGTTGCCGCGTTCGCTGAGGCTGGCATGTTCGCCGGCCGCTATCCCGGCAACATCATCCTGGTGGGAACGCGCCGGCCGTGGCCGGCTGGCTGGACAGCGGAACTCCTGGCCCGGGGGCCGCACCCGGCGGCCGTACTGAGCGGAGTGGAACTGGACCGGTTGTCGGGCTAGCGCCGGCTTTCGGGCTAGCGCTAGACGGGCTCGGCGAACCAGAGCTTGGTTTCGCCGTACTTTTTGTCGGCAAACCGTTCCAGGGTGTCCGGCCAGTCCGGTTCCGGGGACCGTGAGGAACGCTCGACGACCACCACCGCGCCTTCATCGAGGTGGAAGGCAAGCTTGGTGAGGACAGCCTTGAGGGAAGGCTCATCCAAAGGGTACGGCGGATCCAGGAACACCAGGTCCCAGAGGACGTCATCCGCCGCGCGTTCCAGGAAGGACTCCACTTTGGAACGTAGGACCGAGACAGTCCTTCGCCCCAGCACTTGGTTGGCCATGTCTGCATTTCGCTGGCAGACCTCGGAGGCGCGTGCATCAAATTCCACGAGTTCGGCAGAGCGCGCGCCCCGGCTTGCACTTTCGATGCCGAGAGACCCCGAACCCGCGTAAAGATCCAGAACCCGGGCGTCGTCGATGGCGTCGAGCGCCTCGAGCCGGGAGAACAACGCTTCCTTGACGCGGTCCGTCGTGGGCCGGGTGGCGTTTCCGGGGACGCTGACCAGCGGGTTTCCGCCGACCACGCCGGCAATGATCCGGCTCACCGGCCACCTCCCGGGGCGGCGCACCCAGATGTGCCTTCAGGCGTAGATTCCTTAGCCGCGTTCAAGGAACGCCTCCTTTTCGGGGTTCAGATACTCGTCAATTGCGGCGGCCAAGGCCTGATGGCCCTCCAGTCCGGGATCGTTGGCAACGAGCCACTGGGCATCGGTGCGGGCGCGGGCGATCACGTCCTCATGCTCCAGGACCCGCAACAACTTCAGGGTCGAGCGCCCGCCGGATTGCGAAGCGCCCAGGATATCGCCTTCCCGGCGCAGCTTGAGGTCTTCCTGGGAAAGCTCGAAGCCGTCGGTAGTGGAAGCAACGGCATCCAGGCGCCTGCGGCTTGGGTGGCCGGGTTCGAGCGTCGTGACCAGCAGGCAAGTCCCCGGAAGACCACCGCGGCCTACCCTCCCACGCAACTGGTGGAGTTGCGAAATGCCGAAGCGGTCGGCGTCGAGGATCACCATCAGGGTGGCGTTATGGACGTCCACGCCCACCTCAATGACCGTGGTGGACACCAATAGCTGGGTCTGGTTGGCGGTGAACGAGGCCATGGTTTCGGACTTGAGTGCCGGATCCTGCCGTCCGTGGAGGGGCTCCACCCGGACGCCGCGCAGGGCGGGCTCCTGGCTGAGCGTTTCAACGACGGCGGTCACCGAGGCGAGCTCGCGCGCGGGGCCTTCCTCCGAAAGTTCGGCGTCGCTGGGTTCCGCTTCACCCGGGCTGAAGTCGCCGTCGTCGTCGTCTCCGATCTTGGGACACACGACGTACACCTGGTGGCCGGCGTCGATCTCTTCCCGCGAGCGTTTCCAGATCCTGGCCGCCCAGCCCGGGTTTTCGGCGAGCCCGACGACATGGGTGGAGATGGGCGCCCGGCCCGCAGGAAGTTCGTCCAGCACGGAGGTTTCGAGGTCGCCGAAGACGGTCATGGCAACAGTGCGCGGAATCGGGGTAGCCGTCATCACCAACAGGTGGGGTGGCCGGTTGGCCTTGGCCCGCAGGGCGTCGCGCTGCTCCACGCCAAAGCGGTGCTGCTCATCCACCACGATCAGGCCGAGATCCTGGAACGAGGTCTTGTCACTCAGGAGCGCATGGGTGCCGATCACAATGCCGGCGTTGCCCGAGGCCGCGTCCAGCATGGCTTGCTTGCGGGCAGCTGTCGGCATCGAGCCCGTCAGCAAGGCGACCTGGACCGTACCGGGTCCACTCCCGGGCTCGCTGTCCAACAATCCGGCCCCGCCCAGCATCCCGGCACCTCCGAACAAACCGTCGCGGGACAGCGTGCCCAGGGTCTTCCGGATGGAATCAAAGTGCTGTGCCGCGAGGACCTCCGTCGGGGCAAGCAGCGCCGCCTGCCCGCCGGCATCCACCACTTGCAGCATGGCCCGCAAGGCGACGATCGTCTTTCCGGAACCAACTTCGCCCTGCAACAAGCGGTTCATGGGCGAGTCCTGTGCCAGCTCGTGGGAAAGCGTCTTTCCGACGGCGGCCTGGCCGGCAGTCAACGTGAACGGAAGCTGCCCGTCGAAGGCAGCGAGGAGCCCTTCGGGCACCGGCCGACGAGCGGTGGCCTCCTCTGCGGCCAACTGGGCCCGCCGCCGTGCCAGCGCAGTCTGCAGAACCAGTGCCTCCTGGTAGCGGAACCGGTCACGGGCGCGCTGCCAGTCAGCCGCCGTTTCCGGAGAATGGATCAGCCGGTACGCGTCCCCCACCCCCAGGAATTTCTCCCGGAACACGATTTCGGCAGGCAGCGGATCCTCGATGCTGTCCACATCGATGGTGTCCAGCAGCGTGGTGATGACCTTGTGGATGGACCAACTGGTGAGCTTCGCCGTGGCCGGATACACGGGAATGGGCATGGCTGCAAGCTTTTCCGGATCGACGGAACCGGCCAGCTCCGGATCCTCGTCGAGCAGCATGAAGTCCGGATTGGTCATGCCCAGCGATCCGCCGTAGCGGCTGACCTTGCCGGAGAACATCACCCTGCGGCCCGGTTGAAGCTCATTGCGGGCGCGGAAGCCGTTGAAGAAACTGATCTTCAAGGTTCCGGGAATCTGCTCACCGCTGGCCTCGTCCGTCACCACGACGTCCGTCAACGATCCGCGCCTTGCCCGCATTTGGCGGGTTGAATTGGACAGCACCCTGGCAATGAGGGTGGCCTCTTCATCCAACGGCAGTTTACTGATGGGCGTCAGCTCCCCGCGGCTCAGGTAACGACGGGGAAAGTAGTTCAGGAGCTCCCCGACAGTGTCCAAGCCAAGGTGCTTCTCGATGACGGACGCGGAGCGTTTGCCGATCCTCCGCTCGAGGGGAAGGTGAAGCTCAGTATTCATGCCCGTGCAGGCCTGCCGGAAGGCCTGGGTCGCGCGGCATGGAGAGCTGGCTGACGGAGATATCGGTGGGCTCGCCGAGCGAGCGGATGACTGCCACGGCGGATTCAGCTTCCGGAACGTGGACGTGGACGCGCCACCGGTAGCTGGCTTCTGCGGCGTCCTCGTCGTCATCGTCGTCGTCCCCGCCATCATTCGGTCCCGATGGGCCGCTCGCGCTGCCCACTTGGCTCATGATGACGGAGTCGCCAAGTTCGTCCAGCCGCTGACGGAGCGTGGCAGCGTCCAACGGTGAAAGGCTGATGGTGCACATGACCTCGACGCCGTCGTCGTCGGGCATTCCCGCATGGATGTGCGGATCCTGCAGGTCATAGCCGTGCAGCCCGTCCAGGAGCTCATCCTGGAGTTCTTCCCCAAGCACAGCCGAACGCAGGCAGTCCAGGATCAAGAGCATGCCCACCCCACCCGCATCCACTACGTGCGCGTCGTGCAGCGGCGCGAGTTGGTCCTCGGTTTGCACCACAGCATCCAGCGCGGCATTGACGGCGGCGTCCAGGGCAAGGCCCAGCGCCTGGTTGCTGTCGTCGCCGTTGTGGGCACTATCGCATTCGCCTGCCGCCCTGGCGGCAGCCTCGAGAACGGAGAGCATGGTGCCCGGAACCGGCTCGCTCAAGGCCGACCATGCCCTGATCTGGGCCCGGTTCAGGGCTGCGGCAAGCAGGGGCGCACTGAGGCGGGTGTGCCCGACCAGCGGCTCGGCCATTGCGCACAAAAAGACAGCAAAGAGTGTTCCGGAGTTCCCCCGGGCCTGCTCCATCGCCACCCGTCCGGCCGCGGCCAGAACGGCGCCGACGTCGTTCACCGGTTCGTCGGCGATGGAACGATCTGCGAATGATGCCGCGGCGGAGCGGACAGTGAGGTAGAGGTTCGTGCCGGTGTCGCCGTCGGCCACCGGGAAGATATTGATGGCGTTGAGGCGGTCGCTGTGGTTCCCGAGCGTCGTCTCCGCTTTGCCCAGCCACCGCTTCATGGCGTGCGTATTGGCGGCAATCTTAGTCTGCAAAGTGATCCCATCCCACGGTGTCAGCGGGCATTCCCGCTATCCGGACGCCGCTGTGCTGTCCTTCGGCAACGGCCTGGATCGAGCCTATCGCAGTGAAGCCGGAAGGTAGCTGAACATCTGCTGGAAATGTCACCAGCAGGCCGTGGTCCTCTCCCCCGCCCAGGATCCAGTCCATGGGATCGCGGCCAAGGGGAGCCGAGGCAGCTTCCAAGGGTGCGGCGAGTGCCTTGAGCGCGATGGGATCGAGGTCGAGCGCGACGCCGCTGGCTTCGGCAAGGCGGGAGCCGTCGCGCAAGAGCCCGTCGGAGACGTCCATCATGGCCGTCGCTCCTGCCTTGGCAGCCTGCGGGCCTGCGGCGAGGGGCGGCTGCGGCCGGCACTGGCTGTCCATGAGTGCGCGCTGGGCGGCGTCCAGCTTGCCTACGGGTATGGTGCTTTCGAGCAGGGCCAGGCCGGCTGCGGCACGTCCAACAGTTCCGGCAAGGGCCAGAATGTCTCCCGGCCGGGCCCCGGACCGCAAGACAGCAGGGAGTCCGTGCATTGTCCCGACGACGGCGACGGTCACCGCGATTTCGCGGCCGCGGCCCAGGTCTCCCCCGGCAACCGAACAATCGGCAGCCCCCAAGCCGACGATGCCGGCCGTGAGGCCATCCGCGAAGTCCACGACCCACTGCACCGGGGTGCCGGGCGGCATGGTCAAGCTGACGACGAGGGAGACGGCGGTACCACCCATTGCGTTGATGTCGCTGAGATTCTGGGCTGCCGATTTCCAGCCGACGTCATAGCCTGTAGTCCGGTATCCGTTGTTCCATTCCAGGCGGAAGTCCTGGTCCTGGGTCTGGGTGTCGATGGAAATGAGGGTCCGGCCATCCGGGGCGGCGACGACTGCGGCGTCATCCCCCGGCCCGAGCAGCACGCTGTTGCTGTGGTTCAGGCGCGGAAAGATGCGCGCGAGGAGCTCGCCTTCGGAGAGCTCACCGACAGTCTGTTGTTCTTTGGACACAGCTCTACGCTATCGCGAACCGCCGACAACAAAGAGCTGTCCGTGGCGCCCGCTTCCCCGATCCTCGGCTCGCCGCAGCCGCGATAGGCTTGATCAATGCATCAAACGAAAGCCGCTGTGTACGTCCGCGCCCTCTGTTCCTTGACAGCCGCGGCGGCTTCGGTTCTTGCCCTTGCAGCCTGCTCCCCCGTGGTCGACGTGAAGCCCGCGGCCGATGCCGCGAATGCTGCCTGCGCGCCCATGATGGTTTCGCTCCCGGACACCATCGGCGACGCCGCCCTGCGGAAGACCAATAGCCAGGCCACGGCGGCATGGGGCGACCCGTCGGTGTTGATTCTGCGTTGCGGCGTCAACGTCCCCGGCCCCACCACCGACCGCTGCGTCACCGTCAACGACGTCGACTGGGTCATCAAGGAAGGCGACCCGGTATGGACCCTGACCACGTACGGGCGCGAGCCCGCCACGGAAATCCTCATGGACCCGAACAAGATCAGCTCCGCCACGGTCCTTGCCGATCTGGCGCCTGCGGCGGCGAAAATCAAGGCCGTGCGCAAATGCGTCGGCCAGCCTGAGCTGCTGCAGAACCTGCCCACGAGCACCCCCGGCAAGTAGCAGGCTCAGCCCAGGCCGGTCGTCGGCGCCGGCCGGCTATCAGCGCAGGCCGGTTTTGCGGTTGAGCGCCAGGTAGATGAGTTCGTCGATCAACTCGGCATAGCCCAACCCGGAAGCCGCCCACATTTGCGGATACATGCTCTTCGGGGTGAATCCGGGCATCGTGTTGATCTCGTTGATGATAAGTTCGCCGTCCGGAGTGTAGAAAAAGTCCACGCGGCTGAGGCCTTCGGCACCGACCGCATCGAACGCGGCCGCCGCGAGCTCGCGGACGCGCGCAATGGCCTCGTCGGGAATGTCGGCCGGGCAGCTAAGGGCTGCTGCGCCGTCCTCCACATATTTGGCGTTGAAGTCGTAGAACTCGTGTTCTCCTGGAGCGACGGCGATTTCCCCCGGCATGGAGGTTCGCGGGGCCGCAGTGCCACGTCCTTCAAGGACTGCGCACTCGATTTCGCGGCCGACAATCCCGGCCTCGATCACCAGCTTGAGGTCGTGCCGCCGTGCTTCTTCGATGGCGGCATCCAAATCATCCATCGAATCAACCTTGGAAATTCCCATCGAGGAACCGGCGCGGGCGGGCTTCACGAAGACGGGAAAGCCGAGACGGTCCACGCGCTTGCGCACGGCTTCGGCGTCGTTGATCCATTCGCGGTCAGTGACGGCGACATACGGTCCCACGGTAAGCCCGGCGGCCTCGAAAACGACCTTCATGTAGTGCTTGTCCATGCCGACGGCGGATGCGAGGACTCCCGCTCCAACGTAGCGGGTGTCCGAGAGCTCCAAGAGGCCCTGGATGGTGCCGTCTTCGCCCCACGGGCCGTGCAGGAGCGGAAAGACGACGTCCACGGAGCCCAGTTCCTCGGGCACCGCATTTGGCGCCGTGACGATCAATTGGTGGGCTCCGCCCACCTCGGCGAGGGTTACGGTCTTGCCGGAAGGCAGCACTTCAGGCAAGGCCGAGGCGCTCAGCGACCACTGGCTGATGTCAGCCGAGGGAATCACCCACTGGCCTGACTTGGCTATCCCGATGGGGACGACGTCGTACTTGCTCTTGTCGATGGCGCCCATGACGCCGGCCGCCGTCACGCAGCTGACCGCGTGCTCGCTGGATCGGCCACCAAAGAGCACGGCGACGCGGGGCCGCCGATGTTTGGCCGGCTTCGCGGACCCGGCAGTTCCGGCAGAAGCGGTTGTTCCGGCGGACTCAGCGGTTCCGGCAGACAGGGATTCTTCGGTCACGGTCAGTAATCGCCTTCGGACTTCAGGGAGCGGGCCAGGAGTCTGGGCCCAAGTTCATCAACGGACAGTTTGCCTTCGAGGACGGCCACAACGGCCGCGGTGATCGGCATGTCGACACCGAGTTTCCCGGCTAGTTCGTAGACAGCGTACCCGGATTTGATGCCTTCCGCCGTCTGAGTCATGTGCTCGGTGACCTGTTCAAGGGTCAAACCTTCGCCGAGCAACCGCCCGGCCGTGTGGTTTCGGGACAAGGGCGAAGAACAGGTAGCCACGAGGTCTCCCAGTCCGGCAAGTCCGGCCATCGTGCGCGCTTCGCCGCCCAGGGCAAGAGCCAGCCTCGATGTCTCCGCGAGGCCGCGAGTGATCACGGACGCCTTGGTATTGTCGCCCATTTGCTTGCCTTCGCAGATACCGACGGCAAGGGCAATGACGTTTTTCACGATTCCCCCGATTTCGACGCCGACCACGTCGTTGCTCGTGTAGGGGCGGAAGTACGGCGCGGTGCAGTAGAGCGCGAACGATGCAGCCGTGGCTTCGTCGCTGCAGGCCACCACAGAGGCTGTCGGTTCCTGGCGGGCGATCTCCATTGCCAGGTTGGGTCCCGAAACAACGGCCACGCGTTCCTGCGGAATGTCGAGTTCCTCGGAAATGACTTCGCTCATGCGGGAATCCGTACCGAGTTCAAGGCCCTTCATAAGGGAAACGACTACGGCGCCGGATGCCACGAGCGGTTTCCATTTGCGCAGTTGAAGCCGAAGCGACTGCGCCGGCACGGCGAGGATCACGATTCCGGCGCCCGCAAGGACCTCGGCCACATCCGTTGAAGCCGTGATGGAGTCTGGCAGTGCAATGTCCTTCAGGTACTGCGTGTTGCGGTGCTCCGCGTTGATCTGGTCGACCACTTCGTCCCGCCGGCCCCAAATGCGGATACTGCGCTCCGCACCGCTCGCAAGTGCAGCATCAGCCAGGACCTTCGCGAACGTCGTACCCCAGGATCCCGCGCCAAGCACGGCCACAACGCCTTTGTCGGCGATGAGTTCCTCCCCGGAAGTCACTTCAGTCCGTCCGTGCCATCGGTGCCCGCGGTTCCCTCAGTCGCTTGGAAGCGGCCGTGCTTCGACTGATTGTGGGCAGCGGGGTCCCAGCGTTCCTTGGGCGGTTCTTCCCCGCGCAAGGTAGCAAGAAGCTCCGTGATGGCAACCATGATGATGTCCGTAGCCTCAACCA
Source organism: Arthrobacter sp. FW306-1B-F12A (assembly GCF_058781865.1). Lineage (NCBI taxonomy): Bacteria > Bacillati > Actinomycetota > Actinomycetes > Micrococcales > Micrococcaceae > Arthrobacter > Arthrobacter sp. FW306-1B-F12A. The sequence continues at coordinate 194,396 of NZ_JBYSXD010000001.1, read as the reverse complement.
GGGTGGCCCGGTCCAGCGGCCGGCCCTGGAAAGCGCTGAGGTCCACGGGATCGCCTACCAGGATGCGGGATGTCTTCCGCGGGAACACGTGCAGGCGTTTGGCGTAACGGGGAAACACCTCATGGGCACCCCAATGGGCAATGGGAACCACAGGGGCACCCGTCTGGATTGCCAGGCGGGCGGCTCCCGTGTGGCCCTTCATCGGCCACAAATCCGGATCGCGCGTCAGGGTACCCTCCGGATAGATGATGATGGCGCCGCCGGCATCCACCACTTCCTGGGCGGCTTGCAACGAGCGGTTCGCCCCCGTCGTCGAGCGCTCCACGGGAATCTGGTTCGTGGCGCGCAACAGGCTGCCGAGGACCGGCGCCTTGAAGAGGCCCGCCTTCGCGAGGAAATGCGGCGGACGCTTCATGTTGTAGAGCATGTGCCCCACGACGATGGGGTCGATCTCGGTGCAGTGGTTCGGGGCGGCGATGAAGCCACCCGCGGGAAGCTTGTCGGTCCCCTCCCACTTCTTTGCCATGAGGACGTTCATGAGCGGTCGTGCAAGTCCCGCAAGAACAGCGAACATGGCACGGCTCTGGGCCGATTCCTTCAAGGTGTCCCCCGTTACTTGGATTCGGTGAGGTCGAAATCGGCGCCCAGGCCGGCGAGCTTTTCGGTGAAGCGCTCGTAGCCGCGGTTGATGATGTCGATCCCGGTCACCCTGGACGTGCCGGTCGCGGCGAGCGCCGCAATGAGGTGGCTGAATCCGCCACGGAGGTCGGGGATGTCGATGTCGGTTCCCCTGAGCGGAGTGGGTCCTGAGACGACGGCGGAGTGCAGGAAGTTGCGCTGGCCGAAGCGGCAGGGCACGCTTCCGAGGCATTCACGGTGGACCTGGATGGTTGCGCCCATGCGGGTCAGGGCGTCGGTGAAGCCGAAGCGGTTTTCATACACGGTTTCGTGGACGATCGACACGCCTTCAGCCTGGGTCAGGGCGACCACCAGGGGCTGTTGCCAGTCGGTCATGAAGCCCGGGTGCACATCCGTCTCAAGGACGAGCGGGCTCAGCTTTCCGCCAGGGTGGTAGAAACGGATGCCGTCCTCGCGGATGTCCATTCCGCCGCCCACCTTGCGGTAGGTGTTGAGGAACGTCATCATGTCCCGCTGGGAAGCGCCCTCCACGAAGATGTCTCCCCGGGTCACCAAGGCAGCCGAAGCCCAGGACGCCGATTCGTTGCGGTCTGCCAGTGCGCGGTGGTCGTAGCCACCCAGGTCCCGAACGCCCTCGATCCGGATGGTGCGATCGGTCTGGACGCTGATGATGGCACCCATCTTCTGCAGCACAGCGATGAGGTCGATGATTTCGGGTTCGGTGGCGGCACCGCTGAGTTCGGTGATGCCCTCCGCGCGGGTGGCACTCAGCAGGACCTGTTCCGTGGCTCCCACCGACGGGTACGGGAGTGAGATCTTGGCGCCGTGAAGTCCCTTGGGAGCGGAGATGTGGATGCCGCCCGGGCGCTTTTCGACGACGGCGCCAAACTGGCGGAGCACGTTCAGGTGGTAGTCGATGGGCCGGTCGCCGATCTTGCAGCCACCGAGATCGGGAATGAAGGCTTCTCCGATCGCATGGATCAAGGGACCGCAGAGCAGGATCGGGATACGGGAGTCCCCGGCGTGCGCGTCGATCGCAGTGCTGGACGCCGTCTTCGCATTCTTGGGATCCAGAGTGAGATCGCCGGTGACGGGATCCTTCTGCACAGTCACGCCGTGGAGCTGCAAGAGGCTGGTGACCACCTCGACGTCCTTGATTTCCGGGACGTTCCGCAGCACCGACGGTTCGTTGCCGAGGAGGGAAGCCACCATGGCCTTGGGAACAAGGTTCTTGGCACCTCTGACGGTGACGCGGCCAGTCAAAGGGACGCCGCCGCGGATTGTCAGAACACTACTCATCTATACCGGTTTCCTCACGAGTTGATGCCCCCACACTTACGAAGGCTCCAGCTAAGCATAAAAGCTGACGTTACCGATTCGAAATGCTGGGGCGCGGCGAAGGCCGGCTTTCAGCGACGCGGGGTCACTTACGGCCCATGTTGCCGCCCGGCATGGGCCGTAAGTGACCCCGCGTTCGTGCCCGATCCATGGATAACCCCTCATTCCAACCCCAACGACAACCGTGACGCTGCACAACGCCGGGATCAGGCCGTGGCCACATCCCGCGAAACGCGTCACGCACACGGAAAGGACCGGCGCACCCGTTCTTTCGGGTGCACCGGTCCTTTCAAGGTACGGAAGCTGCTCGGTTCGCGCTACTGGGTGCGCGCCGGCAGGGTTTTCGGTTTGAAGGAAGGCCTTGTGGCCTCGTAGGCCGTGATGTCTTCCTCGTGCTGGAGCGTCAGTCCGATGTCATCCAGGCCCTCGAGGAGGCGCCAGCGGGTGTAGTCATCGATCTCGAAAGGTGCGACGACGTTTCCGCACTCAACGGTCTTGGACACGAGGTCCACCTTGACTTCGGTGCCGGGCGCGTTTTCAAGGACTTTCCAGATGAGCTCGATGTCGTCCTGGGCAAGCTCGGCCGCCAGGAGGCCTTGCTTTCCCGAGTTGCCGCGGAAAATATCCGCGAACCGGGAGGAGAGCACGGCTTTGAAGCCGTAGTCCTTCAGCGCCCAGACTGCGTGCTCGCGGGATGAACCGGTGCCGAAATCGGGTCCCGCCACCAGTACGGAGCCGGCGTTGAAGGGTTCCTGGTTGAGGATGAAGGACGGGTCCTTCCGCCACGCCGAGAACAGGGCGTCCTCGAAACCGGTACGCGTAATCCGCTTCAAGTAGACCGCGGGAATGATCTGGTCCGTGTCCACATTGCTCTGGCGCAGCGGGACACCGATGCCGGTGTGGGTGGTGAACTTTTCCATGGGGCCCTCCTAGGCGGCGTCGGTGGTGGTGGATGCGGAAACAGAGGCGGGCTCCAGGTCCGAAGGCGAGCTCAGCGTTCCGCGGACTGCCGTGGCTGCGGCGACTACCGGCGAAACCAGGTGGGTACGTCCGCCCTTGCCCTGGCGTCCTTCGAAGTTGCGGTTCGAGGTGGAGGCACAGCGCTCCCCCGGTTCCAGCTGGTCCGGATTCATGCCCAGGCACATGGAGCAACCGGCGAAGCGCCATTCAGCGCCGAATTCCTTGAACACCTTGTCCAGGCCCTCGGCTTCGGCTTCAAGGCGGACGCGTGCCGAGCCGGGGACAACGAGCATGCGGACCTTGGGGTCCTTTTCGCGCCCGCGTATGACATCGGCGGCGGCCCGGAGGTCCTCGATGCGGGAGTTCGTGCAGGATCCGAGGAAGACCGTGTCCACCCGGATGTCCTTCATGGGCGTCCCTGCTTCGAGGCCCATGTACTGCAGCGCGCGCTCGGCAGCCAGCTTGGCGTTCTCGTCACCGAAGTCCGCGGGGAACGGCACTGCCTCGTTGAGCGAAATGCCCTGGCCCGGGTTGGTCCCCCAGGTCACGAACGGCTCCAAGGTATCGGCGTCGAGGTCCACCTCGACGTCGAAAGTGGCGTCGTCGTCGGTGTGCAGCGTGTTCCAGTATTCGACGGCGGCATCCCACTCGTCGCCCTGGGGGGCGTGCGGGCGGCCGTACATGTAGTCGTACGTCGTCTGGTCCGGGGCCACCAAGCCAGCGCGGGCGCCGGCCTCGATGGACATGTTGCAGATGGTCATGCGGGCATCCATGGAGAGCGCCCGGATGGCCGAGCCGCGGTACTCCAGGACGTAGCCCTGCCCGCCGCCGGTGCCGATCTTGGCAATGACTGCAAGGATGATGTCCTTCGCCGAAACGCCCGGACGCAGGGTGCCTTCAACGTTGATGGCCATGGTCTTGAACGGCTTGAGGGACAGCGTCTGGGTGGCCATGACGTGTTCGACCTCGGAAGTGCCGATACCCATGGCGAGTGCTCCGAAGGCGCCGTGGGTCGAGGTGTGTGAATCGCCGCAGACAACCGTCATGCCGGGCTGGGTGAGGCCCAGCTGGGGTCCGACAACGTGCACAATGCCCTGCTCGGCGTCGCCGAGCGAGTGCAGGCGGACTCCGAACTCCTTGCAGTTGTTCCGCAAGGTCTGGATCTGGGTGCGGCTGGTCAGATCGGCAATCGGCTTGTCGATGTCCAGGGTCGGAGTGTTGTGGTCCTCCGTGGCGATCGTGAGGTCCGGGCGGCGCAGGGGTCGTCCAGCAAGGCGCAAGCCCTCAAAGGCCTGCGGGGAGGTCACCTCATGCACGAGGTGCAGGTCGATGAACAGAAGATCGGGCTGGGCGTTGGCTCCTTCGCCTTCGCCCTTGCGCACCACGTGCGCATCCCAAACTTTCTCGGCCAGTGTCTTTCCCACGGCCTGCTCCCTTCACTGCGGTTGGCTTGACTACTTCCACTGAACATCAGTGATCCGAACTGCGCCAGTGAAACAACTTGCATCTCAGATATTGAGACGGCAATATCATTACATGGACAATTCTAGTGGAGTCGGCGTCATCGATAAAGCGGCCCAGGTGCTCGACGCACTTGAGGCGGGGCCAACCACCTTGGCTCAACTTGTGGCGGCAACAGGGCTGGCCCGCCCCACGGTGCACCGCCTTGCGCTGGCGCTCGTCCACCACCGCCTCGTGAGCCGCGACATCCAAGGGCGTTTTGTCCTCGGCAGCCGCCTTGTCGAGCTTGCTTCGGCCGCCGGCGAAGACCGGCTCATCGCTTCCGCAGGCCCCGTCTTGATCCAGTTGCGCGACGCCACCGGAGAGAGCGCCCAGATCTTCCGACGCCAGGGCGACTGGCGCGTCTGCGTTGCCTCGGCCGAACGTCCGATCGGCCTGCGCGACACCATTCCCGTAGGCACACAGCTCTCCATGAAGGCCGGCTCCGCCGCCCAGATCCTGCTGGCATGGGAAGACCACGACCGCCTCTTGGACGGGCTTCAGAACGCCCGGTTCACGCCGACAGTGCTGGCAGGAGTACGACGCCGGGGCTGGGCCCAGAGCCTCGGCGAACGCGAGCCTGGAGTCGCCTCGGTCTCCGCACCCGTGCGCGGCCCTTCCGGCCGGGTCATTGCTGCGGTGTCCATCTCCGGCCCCATCGAGCGCCTGACCCGCCAGCCCGGACGCCTGCATGCCGAAGTCGTCTGCAACGCCGCCCGGGTACTGACCGAAGCCCTGCGCAAGAACAACGACTAAGCGCTTCCCGTTTCCCGCCAGCCTCCCCGTCTGCGCCCCTCCTGCAGACGGGCGCAGGTAGGGTAGGCGCATGAACAGCTTTGCCGTGTTCCTGCGCGGGATCAACGTGGGCGGGATCAACATCAAGATGGCCGACCTCAAAGCAGCCCTGAAGGCGTACCCCTTCACCGACGTCAAGACCTTGCTGGCCAGCGGCAACGTGGTGCTCCGGAGCGAGCTCGACGCAGCGGGAGTCAAGGACGAATTCGAAAAGTGCTTGAGGTCAGCATTTGGCTACGACGCCTGGGTGGTGGTCCTGAGCTCCGAAAGGGTTGCCGAACTAGTGGAAGCCTGCCCCTATCCGGCAGACGATAAAACCACGCACAGCTACATCACGCTCGCCTCGGACGCGGCCATGCTGGACGAACTATTCAACGCCGGCGCGGCCCTCGGCGCACCAGGGCAGGGCGGCGTCGAGCAAGTCCGACTGGGTCCCGAGGCGATGGCGTGGTTAGCCCCGGCGGGAGGAACCTTGGACAGCCCCTTCAGCAAGCTCTCCGCAAAGACCCGCTACAAGGCGAGCACCACCACGCGGAACCTCCGCACGCTCATCAAGGTCAGGGATGCTGCAGAGGCCCTTCAGAAGACCACCTGAGCTGCCAGCCGTACTGCTCCCCCTTTATTGAGGGGAGAAATCCACACGAACTTTGGGCAAAGAAAAATCCCCCGGAACCTGATGGTTCCGGGGGATTCATTTTGTGACCCCAGCGGGATTCGAACCCGCGTTACCGCCGTGAGAGGGCGGCGTACTAGGCCGCTATACGATGGGGCCTTGCACTTTGTTTTACTGCCATATTGAATACCGCTTCCGGCATTCAAGCTGAATGAGTATTTCATACATCCAGCATTGTTTCAAATCGGCGAACCGTTTTGAAACTCCAAATTCCCGCACAAACTCGCGGATTATTCAGAGCTGGGATACCAGGACTCGAACCTAGAATGACGGTACCAGAAACCGTAGTGTTGCCAATTACACCATATCCCATTGGCGCTTTTAGGCCGGATTCGATGGCGTAAACCTTCGCTCCGTGCCCCTCAGCACGAGTAATTACTTTACCCGAGACTTTCGATGCACACAAATCGACCGCGCACGCCCGCGCACGCCCGATGCGCACCTCGACAATCCCCCGGCAAGGATGACGACATCGAAAAAACCCTTGCAATCGGCAGGGTCTTAGCTTTACTCTCGGTAAGTTACCAATCGGTAACCAACGCCACGCACTTGTTTCGTGGCACAGCTACAGGCCGGGTCGCCTGTTAGCTGCGTCACATGGGGGGATCCCTGGCAGCAGCGCCGCTGTCGGGAAAGTCATCGAGAGGAATTGCCCATGACACCGAACCCTGCAACTGCCACCAGAACGCGGAGCCGTGCCCAGATAATCGCCATTGCCGTGCTCGCACTCCTGTTGATCGCGCTCCTCGGCTTCTACACCCTGGTCATTGGGAAGATCGCGGCGGGGTCGGCGCAGCTGAATGACGGCGCAGGCCAGGCATCCGCCGGCGCAGGCCAGCTCAAGGACGGCGCGGCAAGGCTTGCGGGTGGAGCTGCGGAAGCCGGGACAGGTGCGGCCAAGCTGGCTGATGGCGCGTCAAAAGTCCAAAACGGAATCCAAGGCAAACTAGCCCCGGGAGCCCAGCAGTTGAAGGACGGAGCCGACAAACTCGCAACAGGGGCCGTGAAAATCCAGAATGACGTCAACGCCAAGCTTGCGCCGGGAGTCTACAAAGTGGACGACGGCGCACAGAAGCTCGCGGCGGGTGCCCTGCAGCTTTCCGCGGCACTGACTCCGACGCCGGGCGGCAATGCTGAAAACAATCTCGGAGACGGCGCCACCCAACTAAACAACGGTGCGAACCAGCTCAACAGCGGAGCCGCCCAGCTCAACTCCGGTGCCGCCCAACTCGACGCAGGTGCTTCCAGGCTCGCGGCGGGCACCGACCAGCTGAAAGGCTACCCGGGTGCCGGAGACGATCCCACCAAGGGAACCGGCTCCGCTGCGTTGGCCCAGGGGCTCCAGCAGCTCGCCGACGCCGCCAACGGTATCCAGGGCGTGGTGCCCCTGGCAACGCTGAAGGCCCAGATCAATGCGCTCAACGACGGCGCGCACCGCCTTGACGCCGGAGCCTCGCAATTGCAGGCCGGAGCTGGCCAGCTTTCGGCCGGAGCGGCGCAACTGCACGCCGGCACCGGACGGCTCGCCGACGGCACCGGGAAGCTGGCAGCAGGGACCGGCAAACTGACGGACGGTTTCGCCATCCTCGCCCAGAAGCTCAATAGCCAGGATCCGGCGTCCCCGGGCGTGGTTCTGGGAACCCAAATGCTCGCCGATGGAACCGCAAAGATCCGCGTGGGCATGGACGGCGTACCTGGCGACCCTGAGCATCCGGGCCTCCTCAAAGCCACCGCCAGCATGACGGACGGCACGTCCCGCTTGGCTGCAGGCACGGACTCGCTGATGACAGGGATCAAGGGCAGCCCTGCTGATCCTTCCTCCCCCGGTCTCCTTGACGGTTCCACTGCGTTGGCAGCGGGCGCCTCCAAGTTGTCCGATGGAAACGCCAAACTGGCAGCAGGCTCAGCCCAGTTGTCCACCGGTGCCGACAAACTCGCGGACGGAAATGCGCGGATCGCGGCGGGCACCGCCGAACTGCATCAAGGAGCTGCGGCGGTGTCGCCGTCGAGCATGGCTGAAAAGTCGGATACCGGCACGGCGCTCGGACTTGTGGGCGTCCTGGGAGCGGGTTCCATCGGAACGTTCGTGTTCCTGCGGAAGTTCCGGCTGGGGGCTTAGCTGCAGAGCTTCAGGCGAGCAGTCGGGTCAAGGAGTCTATTTCCCGGCCGGAAAAGTCGGAGGCGAGCTCACCAGTGCGATTCAACCAGATGCCCAGCAATCCGGCAGCAGTGGCGCCGTCGGCGTCGAGAAGGCGGTTGTCTCCCACAAAAAGGGTCTCGGCCGGGGTGGTGCCCAAGCGACGGACCCCTTCCAGGTAAATGGCGGGGTCCGGCTTGGGCACGCCTACGGTGTCCGTTCCGACAAGGACCGAGACCCGGGCAAGCCCCGCACTGTCGAGCTTGACCCGCTGGTAGTCGTGAACGTTGTTGCTCACGGCGCCGTAGGGGATGCCCGCGGCGTCGAGAGCGTCGAGGACGGGCAGGACGTCGCTGAACGCCCTGACATAACTGGGCTGCAGGCGCGAGTAGTCATTGAGCCACGTGTGGGAGTCCTCTCCCCCGAGCTCCACGCCGAAATGCCCAAGGGCCGCGCGGCCACGGAGGAGCCGCTGCTCGTTGAACGTCAATTCACCGGCTAGGTACCGGTCATAGAAATGCGTGGTTTCGTGCGTGAAGATCCGTCCGAACTTCTCCCACCCGGCCTGGTCCAGGCCGGGCAGGAGGTGTTCGCTCACGTCACGCAGGGCCGTGGTCATGGCGTACTCAAGGTCCACCAGGGTGTCGTCGATGTCGAACAGGACACCGCGGACCGTGCCGAATGACTCATGAAGTGCGTTGATCACGGAGTGCCTGAACTAGCCGCGGAACGCGCGCAGGCGGGTGAGCGAGGAATCCTTGCCCAGGATGACCATCGATTCGAACAGCGGCGGCGAGATGCGGCGGCCGGAGATTGCCGTGCGCACCGGGCCGAACGCGAGGCGCGGCTTGATCCCAAGACCTTCCACCAACGCTTGCTTGAGCGCTGCCTGGATGCTTTCCGCTGTCCAGTCGGCGAGGGGTTCCAGCGCAACCAACGCGGCGTCCAGCACCTCGACCAGGTTCTCGGGAAGTCCCTTGCGGGCGTCGTCGGCGATGTCGATCGCGTCGTCCTTCTTGAACAGGAAGGCGAGCATCTCGGGAGCTTCGCCCAGCAGGGTGATCCGTTCCTGGACCAGCGGCGCGGACTCGGCAAGGATCTCTTCCTGGCGCGGAGTCAGGATCTCCCCCACGAAACCTGCGGCACGCAGGTACGGCACGAGCCTCTGACGGAAGTCCTCGGGCGTGAGCATGCGCACGTGCGTACCGTTGATGGCCTCGGCCTTCTTGATATCGAAGCGCGCAGGGTTGCCCAGGACATCGTGGATATCGAAGTTGGCCACGAGCTGCTCCACGGTGAAGATGTCCTCATCGGCGCTCAGCGACCAGCCCAGGAGCGACAGGTAATTGAGCAATCCTTCACGGATGAACCCACGTTCACGGTGCAGGAACAGGCTGGATTCCGGATCGCGCTTGGAAAGCTTCTTGTTGCCTTGGCCCATGACATAGGGAAGGTGGCCGAACTCGGGCATGTACTCAGCCACGCCGATGGCGTAAAGCGCGCGGTAGAGGGCGATCTGCCGGGGAGTGGAGCTGAGCAGGTCCTCGCCGCGGAGGACGTGCGTGATGCCCATGAGTGCATCGTCCACGGGGTTCACGAGCGTGTACAGCGGAGCTCCGTTGGCACGCACCACAGCGAAGTCAGGCACGGATCCCGCCTTGAACGTGATCTCCCCGCGCACAAGGTCGTTGAAGGTCAGGTCTTCGTCCGGCATGCGCAGGCGCAGCACGGCATTGCGGCCCTCGGCCTTGTACTGGGCGAGCTGTTCCTCGGTGACGTGCCGGTCAAAGCCGTCGTAGCCGAGCTTCGGATCCCGCCCTGCGGCGCGGTGCCGTGCTTCGATCTCCTCGGGAGTGGAGTACGACTCATAGATGTGACCGCCGGCCTTGAGCTTGGCGATGACGTCCTGGTACATGTCGCTGCGCTGCGACTGGCGGTACGGTTCGTGCGGCCCGCCAACCTCGACGCCCTCGTCCCAGTCGATGCCGAGCCACTTCAACGCATCAAGCAGTTGGTGGTAGCTCTCCTCGCTGTCGCGGGCCGAATCGGTGTCCTCGATCCGGAAAATCAGCTTGCCACCCGTGTGCCGCGCGTAGGCCCAGTTGAAGAGGGCCGTGCGGATCAACCCAACGTGCGGAGTTCCCGTAGGTGAGGGACAGAACCGGACGCGGACCGGGGTTTCGGCGTTCACGGCGGGAATGGCGGCAGAGTTCGGCGCAGCAACAGTAGTCATAGTGGTTCCAACTTTACCCCGTGGCGGTGGGCGGAATGCCCAGTGCCAGCGGGTCCAGAGCGACCGGCTGGGCGGAACGCCGAGCCTCTTAGCGGCGGACTACCGGGTTGGACAAGCGGCCGATGCCTTCGATCTCGATCTCGTAGCGGTCGCCCTCCTGGACCAGCCCGACGCCGGCAGGAGTCCCGGTCATGATGACATCACCCGGAAGCAGGGTGAAAGCCTGCGAAACGATCGACACCAGCTCGCGCACGCTGCGGATCATCTGGTTCGTGCTGCCGTCCTGGCGGAGTTCGCCATTGAGCCAGCCCTTGATGGCCAGGTCTTCGGGATCGAGTTCCGTCTCGATCCACGGGCCGAGCGGCGCGGAGGTGTCAAAGCCCTTGGCACGCGCCCACTGCAGGTCCGTCTTCTGGACGTCGCGGGCCGTGAGGTCGTTGCCGCAGGTGTAACCGAAAATGACGTCGTCCACGCGGTCCTCGGGCACGTCCTTGCAAATGCGGCCAATGACGACGCAGAGTTCCGCTTCGAAGGAGACTTCCTCCGAGAACTCAGGCAACACGATCGGATCGTTGGGGCCAACGACGGCGGTATTCGGTTTCAGGAACAGCAAGGGGTGCTGCGGAACTTCATTACCGAGTTCCCGGGCATGCTCGGCGAAGTTCCGTCCGACGCCGATGACCTTGCTGCGGGGAATAATCGGGGCCAGAAGGCGAACGTCCTCCAGCTTGTGGCGGACCGAGGTCCGCTCGACGCCGTTGAAGAAGGGGTCGCCGTGGATGACAGTGATCATTTCACTGCCTGGCTCACCTTCAACGACGCCGTAGACGGGATCAGAATCAACAACAAACCGGGCGATACGCATGGGTTCTAGCGTACCGTCCGCCGGCGGCCGCTATGCGCGCACTGAAGAGGTGCCTGCTAGCCGCGCAGATAGTCCAATTGCGCCGCCACCGAAGTTTCAGCTGCCCAGCGCACGGAAGGATCGACGTCGGGATACACCGCATCGGTGACAGCTTGGACTTCGGCTTGGGCGCCGAGGCGCGCGAGTGCTTCACGGATTTGGTCCAGGCGCATCTCCCTGTGGGCCCGGTACTCGCGGCACACGGCGTCGACGGCTGGCAGGACGGGGCCGTGTGCGGGCAACAGCGTCGCCGGACCGAGGCTTTCGAGCTTGTCGAGGCTGGAGAGGTAATCCCCCAGCCGTCCGTCAGGATAGTCCAGGACGGTGGTGCCCCGCCCCAGGATGGTATCGCCCGTCAGCACCGAGCCGTCCGGTCCGTCGCCCGGAAGGTGGAAGCAGACTGAGTCCGAGGTATGGCCCGGCGTGGCAAGAACCCGGATCTCAACGCCTCCGGCCTCGATGACCTCGCCACCGCGCAACGGCTCGCCGCCGTGGCAGTAGGCGGGATCCGCCGCACGGACGGGCGCGCCGGTGAGTTCGTGGAACACCGCAGAGGCCTCGGTGTGGTCCTTGTGGCGATGGGTGATGAGAACGAGCTCCACAGGCCCCGCGGCGGCCAGGGCCGCGAGGTGCGATTCGTCGAGCGGCCCGGGATCCACGACGACCACTCCAGCAGCGTCCGGCGCGGCAATGACGTACGAGTTGGTGCCGTCAAGGCTCATCGGACCCGGATTAGGCGCGAGCCGCGAGCGGGTGAGGTGGCTGCTGTTCTGGAAAGTGGCGTCATTGACCGGATTCACTTCTCCATCTTGGCACACGCCAAGTGGCGGGACCTTGGACGGGAAGCCCGGTTCCGCGAGCCAGGAAGCAAGAGGCAGGCACGGCACACGACGTAACATGGTGCCAAGGAACTGGGACGGATACATGTGGACAGTTGCGGAGGAGGAGCCGAATTGTTGCGGAATCACACCCGACGAAGAGAACTTCTCCGGACGACGACGGCGATCGCCACCGCCTGCCTTTCCGTCCTCGCACTCCTCAGCGCCTGTTCCTCCGACACCGGACCACGGTCCGCCGCGGCCCAGCCCACCGTGGTGATCATCGGAGACTCCCTCAGCACGGGTCACGGCACCTCGCCTGACGAGGCCTGGCCAAAGCTGGTGGAGAACGATCCCGGCTTTCAACAGCTCCAAGCGACCATCGTCAATGCCGCACGGGATGGCAGCGGCTACGTCAGTGTCGGCGAGGACGGATCGACCTTCGGTTCCCAAGTGGACACAGCGGTAACCGACGAGACCCGCCTGGTGCTGTTCTTTGGTTCCGAAAACGATATGGGAACGACCGCAGGAGAAACCGAGGCTGCGGCCACGCGGGCGTTCGCCTCAGTCAAGTCCCGCGCTCCCCAAGCCGACATCGTCGTGGTCGGGCCGCCGTCGTACACGAGCACGCCCGAAGCCGAAAGGCTCGACATCCGCGACCAGGACAAGGCCGCTGCCCTGAAAGCCGGCGCGCACTTCGTTGATCCGATCGACCTCGGCTGGATCATGGACGATGCCGCGGAGCTCATTGGTCCCGACGGCGATCACCCATCCGCTGCGGGCCAGCAATATCTGCGGGCCAAGATGGAAGCGCTCATCGGACCGCGGATCCAACAAGCCAGCACCGGTAACAACCAGCTCACTGGTTAACGGCGACGGCGACCCTGCCACCAGGGTGGGAGGCCGCCGGCGGGCATTTTCCAAGACAGGGCCCACTCCGGCGAGGGACCCAAGCCACGCTTGCGAGGCTTGGGAGCCGGTGGGGACTTAAGCCAGTCGGGTGAGCCAGCCGTGCGTGTCCTCGACCGTTCCGGTCTGGATGCCGAGCAACTGCTCGCGGATGGCCATGGTGGTTTCACCTGCCTTGGCGTCCTCGGAACCGATGAACTCGGTCTTGTCCTTGAGGACGCCGATGGGGGTGATGACGGCGGCGGTTCCGCAAGCAAAGACCTCGGCGATTTCGCCGGAGGCCACGCCGTCGCGCCACTCGGCGAGGGTGATCTTCCGTTCGGAAACCTCGCGGCCCATGTCCTTCGCCACCTGGATGACGGAAGAACGGGTCACGCCTTCGAGGATGGTTCCGGTGAGTGCCGGAGTGACGAGTGAACCGTCCTTCATGACGAAGAAGACGTTCATGCCCCCGAGTTCCTCGACGGCATCGTCGTTGAAGTGGTCCAGGAAAAGGACCTGCTTGCAGCCGTTCTCTTCGGCTTCCATCTGGGCAATCAGGGACGCGGCGTAGTTTCCACCGCACTTGGCTGCACCGGTGCCGCCGCGGCCTGCGCGCGCGTACTCACGGGAGATCCAGATGGATACCGGCTTGAGTTCGCCGCCGAAGTAGTTGCCGGCCGGAGAAGCGATGACCCGGAAGGAGACCTCGCGGGCTGCGCGGACACCCAGGAAGGCTTCCGTCGCGATCATGAACGGACGCAAGTACAGGGCTTCGCCGTCGCCGGACGGAACCCATTCCTTGTCCGCCTGCACGAGTTCGCGGATGGCGCCGAGGAAGTACTCCTCGGGCAGTTCCGGGAGGGCCAAGCGGCGTGCCGACTTGTTCAGGCGGGCGGCGTTGGCCTCGGGACGGAACGTCCAAACGGAGCCGTCAGCGTGGCGGTATGCCTTGAGGCCTTCGAAGATCTCCTGGCCGTAGTGCAGCACTGCCGCCGAAGGGTCCAGGGAAATCGGTCCGTAGGCCTCGACGCGGGCACTGTGCCAGCCGCCGTTGCCCTCGGTGTCGACGCTGTAGTCGACAATGACGGTGTTGTCGGTGAAGTAGTCGCCAAATCCCGGGTTTGCCAGGATAGCTGCACGCTCCTCAGCAGACTTCGGGGTCTCCGAGAGCTGCTGGCTGAATTCGACGCCGTGGGCAGTCTGAGTCATGTTTCCTCCAGTCGGCTACCAGGCAGAGCAAACCATCTCTTGGAGGATATGGTTCAGCGACGGACCACGGCAGCAGTAAATAATTCAAGTAAAGCTTACGCCCGGGTACAGACCCTCAGTGCCAGTACGGGCCCTAGAGCGCGGCAGCGATGGCATCGCCGACGGCAGCGGTGCTGCGGCTGTCGCCGTTGCGGCTTTCGATGTCGGCGACGACGGCGGCTTCGATCCTGCGGGCTGCGCTCGTGTAGCCGAGGTGGTCCAGCAACAAGGCCGCGGACAGGATGGCGGCGGTTGGATCCGCCTTCTGCTGTCCGGCGATATCCGGGGCGGAGCCGTGGACGGGTTCGAACATGGAGGGCGCGGTGCGGTCCATGTTGATGTTGCCCGAGGCCGCGAGACCGATCCCGCCGGTGATGGCGGCGGCGAGGTCAGTGATGATGTCTCCGAAGAGGTTGTCGGTGACGATCACGTCGAAGCGGGAGGGGTCGGTCACCATGAAGATGGTGGCGGCGTCGATGTGCAGGTAGTCGTGGGTGACCTCGGGGAATTCCTTGGCCACGGCCTCCACGGTGCGCTTCCACAAGTGGCCTGCGAAGACCAGGACGTTGTGCTTGTGGACGAGGGTGACGTGCTTTCGGGGACGCTCGCTGGCGCGGCGGAAGGCGTCACGGACAACGCGCTCGACGCCGTGGGCCGTGTTGAGCGATACCTCGGTGGCAACCTCGTGGGGGGTGCCCCCGCGGAGCGTACCGCCGTTGCCGACGTACGGACCTTCGGTGCCTTCGCGGACCACGATGAAATCGATGTCGCCGGGATTGGCCAGCGGGCTGCCCACCGTCCCGTAGAGCCGCGAAGGGCGCAGGTTCACGAAGTGGTCAAGGCTGAAGCGGAGCTTGAGCAGCATTTCGCGTTCGATGATGCCTGAAGGAATGCGGGTGTCCCCCGGTGCCGCACCGACGGCGCCGAACAAGATCGCATCGCGGGTACGCAGATCGGCCAGGACCTCGTCCGGGAGGGTCTCGCCGGTTTCAAGCCAGTGCTGGGCTCCGAGCTTGTATTCGGTCTGCTCGAGGGTGACGCCTTCTTCGGCGACAACCTTTTCCAGGACTTTGAGGGCTTCGGCAATGACTTCGGGGCCAATGCCGTCGCCGGGAATGACAGCCAGGTTGATCGTTGCGGCGGGTTGCGTTGCACTCATGTTTTCAGACTGCCAACGCATCCACATGTTGGTCAAAATCGTCTCACCATTTGAGCGCTCGAAGTCCATGCGGAGCGCGCCTCGGGAGAAGCTACTGGCCTGGAACAAGTGAAGCTACCACCGCGACATTCTTGCCCCAGAGGTCCTGCGTGTAGCAGCTGATCAGGACCAGGCGGTTGGGCACCGCTGTCCAGACGGGACTGTCTTTCAAAGTCGATTTTGTGTAGGTGGTGACGGAGTCGACTTTGTATGTCATCGCTCCCGTTGCCGTGACGACTTTGAGCTCGTCCCCCGGTGCCGCTGCATAGCTGAGGTGGTTGAACGGCGCGTCGAGCCCTTCCCAACTGTGCCCGATGACGTAAGTGGTATTCGTCGATCCCGCTCCGGGGGTACCGAAGGGACTGAGCCAATATCCGTCCATCGTTTCCGGCGGCTCGATGCTCTGCCCGCCAGCAGGGTCCGGTCGCAGCGGATGAACCAGCACATCCAGGCCAACCGCCGGATAGGTAATCTGCACCGGGGCCGACGCCGCGGGCAGGTGCGTTCCCGCCGCAGTGGCAGGAGCGCCCACCGCCGCGCGGTTCGGCTCGGCCTTGCCCGCGGGAGCCGCCGTCGAAAGCGCCCGATTCCCTGAGTCGAAAGCGGCCGGGTTCTGGCCGGATACGCCATAGACCAGCCAGGCACCAAGCAGCCCTCCGGCGCAGATCGTCAACACGAGAAGATCCCTGGAACTGATCAGCAGGCCACGGACGCGAAGTGCGTGAGGCTGCCGCGTGAAGCGGTGACGGGCCATGACCACTCCTGGAGATAGTGAAGCAGGTGGCGGGGTGCCGCCCATCGTAGTGCGGCACCCGGCCGGGTTTGCCTAGTGCCTGGCCCTGCGGGCCCGCACCCCGCTCCTCGCGACTACGAACACAGCCACGGCACTGAAGAGACCAGTCAGGCCGGCAAGCCACGCGGGAATACCTGTGTCCGCCTTCCCGCCAACGGCCGTCTGGACGTTGTAGCCCACGTAAGTGATGGGGGCGTCCGGAGTGGCTGCGGCACCGGCCGCAGCTGGAATGACGGCTGTGGGCACAGTCGCCGACGGAGTGACGGCTGCGGGCACGGTCGCCGCAGGGGCAGCGACCGGAGGAACCGCGGGGGTGACGACCGGCTGGGTGGAGACGGGTTCCACGTGCTCCACGGGCGGGGTGGTCACCGCCGGGCTCGTCACCGGATCCGTCGGCGGACTCGTCACCGGATCCGTCGGCGGACTCGTCACCGGATCCGTCGGCGGGCTCGTCACCGGGTCCGTCGGGGTAATCAACGGCAGGCCGGCCACCTCACAACCGGCGTTAAGAATGGCGATGTTTTCCGGGGTGAGGTTTTGTCCGTTGGGCATGTAATCGCCTGCGTTTGCAGGAACGATGTCGTTGGTGTCGGGGATATGCCCGGACAGCGCCGACAAGTTGATGGTCACCGCTACGTAGGGGTTCGACGCCGAATGCGTGGCGTGGCAAATGGTGATCTTGTCTGAGGGAGCAGCGTTCGCCGACACCGTGGCACCCAGCAATCCCAGGCCCACGACCCCCAGGGTCGCAATGGTTCGTTTCATTTCGGTCCCTCCACATCAGGTCCGAGCTGACCAGACTTTGCGGAGTAACCGTCTTCGAGACCCAGGAAGGACAAGTACGGGAGACCTCAATAAGCGAGATGAATCTTGACAGTTACTCCCCAGAAAGTGTCATCAGTTCGCTTGCTCTTCAGGCTAGGTTTCGGTCTCCTGATTAACGCGAGTGGCGGGTACGCGTTTACCGGCAGGAAACAGCGTCCCTTGTCCCGGCTGCTACCTGCGCCGAGTGGATCCCCACTCGCCAGCGCGAAGAGATCACTTGGAAGTCCAGCGAGCCGCCGGATCCGCCTCGGGACGCTCACCAATCATGGGACGGGAAAGGGAACACCCCCTCACCCGATGGGATGAGGGGGTGTCACGCGCAGCAAGAGTGAGCGGGCGTCCGCCCAAAAGGCGACTTAAGTGAGCGGGCGTCCGCCCAAAAGGCGACTTAAGTGAGCGGGCGTCCGCCCAAAAGGCGACTTAAGTGAGCGGGCGTCC